>JBCBGJ010000595.1:0-515 GCA_038526925.1 Pseudomonadota bacterium | reverse complement strand
ATTGCAGAGAAAAAGAGCTTGAGGCGGAAACCTTGGCGCTTCAAGGTCTTTTTCTCTGCAATTGACGGGGCCGTCAGGCCCCGGCTTAGGGTATTCAGCGTGCGCGGGCTTGCCCGCGCTCCGCTTATCCACATCGGGGTTACAAGTTTCAGAATGAATCATCTGAATGTCCTCTTGTATAAAGGACCGGAAGGTTTCCGCCGGTTCACAAGAGGAATCAGCTTGGTTTTCAATCCAGTTGCTCAACCTTGCACACAGGCTTGTCGCCGCATCGATATGCGCTGAAAGCCGCGCTTCGCCCATACTGAGAAGCGTATCGGTGCGCGGCCAGGTTTCCCGCTCTGCGATCATCTCTTGGATGTCTTCGTGCAAGAGATCTTCGGCAGAGAGCCGTGCGAGCTCATCCCGATACGTGGCCCACCGGACGCTCCTGGTCGCCTTGAGGGTTTTCATGCGGGCGTATCGCGCATTGCGCGTCTCACGCACCTCTAGCAGGTCTGTGAAACGCTCGATGA
>JBCBGJ010000594.1:0-517 GCA_038526925.1 Pseudomonadota bacterium | reverse complement strand
CTGTAACAGCTATGGGCTTATTTGTAGCTGCATTCTTACAATATCGTCGTGGAAGTCACTTTGAAGTTTAAATTCTTTGTGAAATAAAATCCTAAAAATAAAAGTTAGGATTTTAATTTTTTTTAATTGATATTGATACTAAAATAAAAAGCTGGTGAAGGGATTTGAACCCCCAACCTACGGATTACAAATCCGTTGCTCTACCGTTGAGCTACACCAGCAATAAGATTTTTAATTTGAATGCATGTTACATATGATTTAATTAGGCCTAGTAGGAATTGAACCTACATTGTAAACTTAGAAGGTTTCTGTCCTAATCCATTAGACGATAGGCCCTGAATCATATGGGTAATACAGGATTTGAACCTGTGACCTTCTGCGTGTAAAACAGACACTCTACCACTGAGTTAATTACCCATCTTTGCAAACTATACTTATATAGTATTCTAAAAATGAATTAAATGTCAATGTTTATTCTCAGGTTGACATTTAATTCATTTTTTTGTATAAATTAAAG
>JBCBGJ010000593.1:0-527 GCA_038526925.1 Pseudomonadota bacterium | reverse complement strand
GCCTCCACGCGCTTCACGGACGGCGGGCAGTTCGGGCTCGGCGCCGAGGTGGCCGTGAGCACGCAGAAACTGCACGCCCGCGGCCCGATGGGGCTCGACGCGCTCACGACGTTCAAGTGGATCGCCGAGGGCGACTACCACGTGCGCGCCTGAGGCTCAACCTCGCGTGGGCTGCGGGGCTAGCTCCGCGTGAGTTGCCGGTGGCGCACGCGCTTCGACGGGTCGGCGGCGTCGCCGAGGCGGGCGCGGCGGTCCTCCTCGTACTCGGAGTAGTTGCCCGGATACCAGCGCGGCTCGATGGTGCCGTCGGGCTGCTCCTCGAACGAGAGGATGTGCGTCGCCACGCGGTCGAGGAACCAGCGGTCGTGCGAGATCACGACGGCGCAGCCCGCGAAGTTGAGCAGTGCCTCTTCGAGCGCCCGCAGCGTGTTCACGTCGAGGTCGTTGGTCGGCTCGTCAAGCAGCAGCACGTTGGCCCCCTCCTTCAGCGTCGCTGCGCCGTCGTGATCTCGCACGACCGCTGGTTC
>JBCBGJ010000592.1:0-533 GCA_038526925.1 Pseudomonadota bacterium | reverse complement strand
AAGCGGCGACCTCTTTTGATTGGCGCGCAAGATCGCCGGACAGAGAGTTCAGCGTCGCACCTTTGATCGAGACATCGATGATCTGGCCAACCAGGTCCGGCGCGCCGTCAAAGTGGACGGCCTGCAGCCATGGCGAGCGGCCATGCATCTGGCCTTCTTTGCGACCCGTGCCGGTCACCATGACCGGGATGGTCTCACCAATCTTAGAGGCGTTGAAGGCGGTCTGTTGCTCACGCAGCAGCGCCTGAAGGGCTTGCAGACGCTCATTCTTCACGTCCTCTGGCACCTGACCAAACATTTCAGCGGCCGGTGTGCCAGGGCGTTCAGAATATTTGAAAGAATAGGCGATCGCATAATTGACCTCACGCACGAGATCCATCGTGTCTTCAAAGTCTTTGTCGCTCTCACCCGGGAAGCCGACGATAAAGTCGGACGCGAGGGCCATGTCCGGGCGCGCCTCTTTCATTCGCCGCATGATATCGAGATAGTGCTCCCGCGTGTGGCCGCGATTCATCGCTTTCAGGATATTGTTC
>JBCBGJ010000591.1:0-533 GCA_038526925.1 Pseudomonadota bacterium | reverse complement strand
GCTCAAGCGAACAACGGCGGGTTGCGGCTCCATGCCGGAGGGGTTTGCCCTGCAACTTGTCCAAGATCGCGCCGACATCGACATCAGCGGCGCAGAGTTCAACTTTGTTCGCTCGATCCGCGTCTTTGACGCGCGTTACGTACGACAATGGGAGAGCGGTCGTGACGGAGATTGCAACCGCTGGCAAAACATCCGTATGGGCACCTACGGCACCCAGGGGGATTTCCGCTGGACCCGTAGTTCGGTCGCAGCGCTCCCAGAGGCGCATGTTGGAACCGCAGGATTTGGGTCCACTTGCCCCGGCATCTGGCACCGATCCGTCTTCGTAGAATGGCGTGATTACGAAGGAAACTACGGCTTCGAGCAGGTGAACTACTAAATATGGTGGCGCTGTTCCGCGACAAAACCGTATTTACGGCAGGCAGCTAGAGATAGTATGCCTGTTGTTACAAAACAAGAATCGAAAGGGGGCAATGGCCGAGCAGCCAAAAAAGCAAACCCCCGCAAGGCGGCAACCTAGCGGGGGGTTTGAT
>JBCBGJ010000590.1:0-537 GCA_038526925.1 Pseudomonadota bacterium | reverse complement strand
GCCTTTGTCCGCCACGGGCAGGAAACGCAATTTGGTGATCTATCGCCGGACGCGGTCGTAGCCATAAAGACCTACCTCTTGGATACTCTGGGTGTCGGCATTGCCGGGGCCTCTATTCCTTTGACCGAGGCCGTCCGAGCGTCTGCTCAAGCTTGGACCGGAATTGGAGCCGCCCGCGTGTGGGGCCGAGATAGTTTCGCGACGACGCCAGCGAGCGCAGCTTTCATCAATGGCTTCCAAATTCATGGACAGGAATTTGATTGCGTTCATGAGCCGGCGGTCGTGCATCCCTTAGCTACAATCCTCGCGGCACTTATGGCGGAAGCCGATGCCCAAGGCGGCGTGAATGGACGAGAGTTTGCGGTCGCGCTCGCAGTGGCGGTCGATCTTGCTGCGGGCATTGGCGTTAGCGTAACAAGCCCAATTAAGTTTTTCCGCCCGGCCAATGCCGGTATCTTTGGCGCAACGCTCGGGGTCGCACGTCTGCGAAAACTCAATTCTGAGCAGACAAAGGATGCGCTTGGGTACGCGCTAGCG
>JBCBGJ010000589.1:0-538 GCA_038526925.1 Pseudomonadota bacterium | reverse complement strand
TGACTCGCTGTTGCACGCCAACATTGCACCGCTCACGTGGAATTCACAGACGGGCAAACCGCTATTAACCACCAATTCCCACGCCGGAAAATCCTCTAACGACCGGCAAGACAGCGCTTGCACTCTGCCGCGAGCGGCTTATGAACGGGGTCCACGGCCCACATAAATCCGGAGAGGTGGCAGAGTGGTCGAATGCGGCGGTCTTGAAAACCGTTGGGCTTCACGGTCCCGGGGGTTCGAATCCCTCCCTCTCCGCCAGCTATCATTTTCGCCTAAATTCGATCGCGTGCGCCAAACCTCGCATAACCAATGATTTCTGCGGTTTCAACGTCCTTTTATGTCCGTTGATTTTCCAGTTAGTACGGGTTCGTTTGGGGCTTTAATGTGGGACGTTCGATTTGGCCACTCGGCAATACAACCGACTGACGGCGCTGCAAGTGAAGCGCTTGAAAGAGCCTGGCCGCTACACCGATGGCGATGGCCTCGCGCTGGTGATCATGCCGGATGGGGCAAGCTTTGGGTCTTTCGTTATTCAATT
>JBCBGJ010000588.1:0-539 GCA_038526925.1 Pseudomonadota bacterium | reverse complement strand
TGCTGGCGCTGGGGATGCTGACCTGCATCCGCAAGGGTTTTGCGCTCCTCGAACAGCATCACGGGATTGATTACACGCTTGCCACGCTGCCGGCTGAGGACCCGAAGGTCTATGACATGCTGTGTGAAGCCGACAGTGTGGGCGTCTTTCAGGTGGAAAGCCGCGCGCAGATGAACTTCCTGCCGCGCATGCGCCCGCGCACGTTTTATGACTTGGTGATCGAGGTGGCGATCATCCGCCCCGGCCCCATTCAGGGGGACATGGTGCACCCCTATATCCGCCGCCGCAATGGTGAGGAGCCGGTGCAGTTTCCCTCCGATGAGTTGGGCCGTGTGTTGGGCAAAACGCTGGGCGTGCCGCTGTTTCAAGAACAGGCGATGCAGATCGCCATCATAGGTGCGGGGTTTACGCCTGAAGAGGCCGACCGCCTGCGCCGCTCGCTCGCCACCTTCAGGCGCTATGGCAATGTCAGTGATTTCCGCACGCGCTTCCTGCAAGGCATGCAAAAAAATGGCTATGATGGCGATCTGCATCGCCTG
>JBCBGJ010000587.1:0-542 GCA_038526925.1 Pseudomonadota bacterium | reverse complement strand
GATGAATTTCTGGGTGAAACGTCGTCTATGGGCCGCGCCCATGGGGCAGCGCCAGATTTGCAGCGGCGGTTCAACCGGCCAAGGTGTGATGCGGCGGATGAACTCTGCGCGGGCTCTTGCGCAGGGAACGGATGCAGGCCATCCACCTGAAAGGCACAAGAGAATTGCGCAGTCGATTTGATATGACTGGGCCTCAGCACGTTGCGGTGCAGCGGTGAAGGTGACGGCTGCGAGCGCTGCGACGGTCAAGGCTGTGTTTTTGAGCTTTTTAAGCACGGTCGGCCTCCTTGGTGCGCGCGGGAAATCTCCAACAATAATACTGTTTTGGCAAAATAATACGGTTTTGGCAAATCCTTTCGGATCGCCTTACTCAACTGCCTGAGATCGGGTGTCTAGACTGGAACAGGTTGCGGGGTGATCAGGATCAACGCGCCGAAGACGCACATCACTGCCGCAGATATGCGCTGGAGTGTTGGGATTTTACTGGCGGCGAAGGTTGAGGCAAGCTGACCCCCAGCCGCGTATGCCAGGATCGCGACGGC
>JBCBGJ010000586.1:0-548 GCA_038526925.1 Pseudomonadota bacterium | reverse complement strand
TGCCTGGCGCTGGGCGAAACTGGAAGAGCTTCCGAGCCTGATCGTACCGTTCAAACGCCCGGTTTATGAAGAGGTTGCGAAACGTTTCGAGCCGTGGGGCACCCCCGTTTAATCCGACTATTTCCATTCTTGGATAAGTCAGCCTATGGTCTCCCGAAGATAAGATCGGGAGGGTAATCGCGGTGAGTAAAACACTTTTGATGATCCACGGCGTCGGATGCGGCGGCGACGTTTGGGATCGTATGAAGCGCGACTTCGCAATGGCCGGTTGGACCTGCGAAACGCCCACTCTGTTCCCCGATCTTCGAACGAAAAGCGACGCCCCGGACGGCCTCGCGGATCTGACGCTGAATGACTATGTCGAGGCCGCTGCAAAAATGGCGAGCGATATCGCGGAAAAGACAGGCGAGCTCCCGGTCATCATGGGTCATTCTATGGGCGGCCTGATCGCGCAAAAACTGACGGAAGCGGGCGCAGCACTCTAAGGTCCGTCACCATGCAGCCCTCTGGCTGAGCTGGCGTCAGGAAAATGCCCGCCCGCGCGGCGC
>JBCBGJ010000585.1:0-554 GCA_038526925.1 Pseudomonadota bacterium | reverse complement strand
GAAAACAAGACCGGCTGTTCCCACGTTGAGACTGCCCGCACGATCCGCGAGCTCTGTACGCTGTTGAAAGATGGCGATGCCAAGAACTTCGCTCAGCTGTTTCGAGCGCCAGGCCACATTCCTCTCATCATTGGCTCAAAAGGGCTACTGAAGGAGCGAAATGGGCACACAGAACTGATCATGGCGTTCGCCATCAACCAAGGCTTGTTCCCAATGGTAGTCGCGTCCGAGATGATTGACGCCGAGTCCGGCCATTCGACATCTCTAGAAGATGCTCGCAAGTATGGTGAGCAACGCGGTCTCGCTTTCATTGGTGGGGACGAGCTCATGGAGGCGTATGGATGACCGACACATTCATGCCAGACGCACCTCAAATCCCTGACGTCACCGCAGCAGAGCCAATTCCCGCGTCCGCCATGTCCGAGGTAAACCGGATCTTGGGCAACGGAGATCTCTACCGCTATACAACCGCGGACTCTCCTGTGACCCAGCTTGAGCGTGAATTCGCTGCAAAGATTGGAAGTCGCTATGCGCTTGCGGTCTCATCTTGTTCA
>JBCBGJ010000584.1:0-558 GCA_038526925.1 Pseudomonadota bacterium | reverse complement strand
GACGTCGCCGAAGAGTGGGTTAATGCCAACATGGACACGGTCAACACCTGGATTAAGTAATCCAATCAGACCACCAAACGAGAAGGGGCGGTTCATCCGCCCCTTTTTTTGTGTCGAACGTTCTGCTCAACAACGGCTGCTGAATGGTGCCGATTACGTGATTCGAACACGTGACCTCCGCATTACGAATGCGATGCTCTACCAGCTGAGCTAAATCGGCGTTGGCGCTGTGCTAGATTTTGGCACTTGAGTCGTCAAGATGCTTGTCCAAACGGGGAGGTTGGCCATGAACACTGACAAGGTGGATGAAGCCGCAACAGTGCTGGCACAGTTGCGGACGCGCAGTGGTGGTTTTGATGCGCCACTGCCGGACTTGCCCGAAGAAGTTCGCCCCACGTCTTTGGACGATGCCTACGCCATACAAAGGGCTCTGCGCCGCCAATTATCCAGTCCGCTGGGGCCTGTCGCAGGGTGGAAGATCGGTTGCACGACGCAGGTCATGCAGGCTTATCTTGGCATTAATCATCCCTGTGCCGGCACGCTATCGATAGCGCCCAC
>JBCBGJ010000583.1:0-559 GCA_038526925.1 Pseudomonadota bacterium | reverse complement strand
CAGCCATAAGACGCGCAGTTCACAGCATAATGGACGCGTGGGTCGCTGAACTGAACGCGGAGAATACCATGCTCGAGATCATCAAGGCTCACTTCCTCGCCATCCACGGTCGTAAAGACGCGTTTCCAAGGGCCAACAATGTATCCAGATCGGATCGACTTTGTCGGATAGCGGCCAACAATGTGCTGAATGGTCAGGGCATTGTAGATGTTTGAGTAGGCTGCAAACTGCTCATCTTCGCTCAACGTGTCGAAATCCAAGTTGGCGAAGCTTTCAAGATAGGCGTCCAGCTTGGCAGAGTCTTCAGCATTGGCCTGAAGCCCACCATAGTCGAAGCGGTTCAAGCCATCATCGCTCTCCACCACATATGTGCCGAGGATATCGTCCCAAGGCTGATGCAGCTCAGTATCATCTGCCGATGCAGATCCCGCAGCAATCGTCATAGCAATAGCTCCAACCGTCAGCATTTTGCGTAGCATAGATTTCGTGTCCCTTTTTAGAAACTTTGTTCGAGCCGGATATATGCAGACTTGGAAAAAGATGCACTTAACGGTATGGT
>JBCBGJ010000582.1:0-576 GCA_038526925.1 Pseudomonadota bacterium | reverse complement strand
GCGTGGAGGCTCAACATGCACGGCGTTTCGCGTCCAAAAAAGGCATATAGCGTCGGACTGTATCTCCGAGGAGGTGCGCAAATCCATCCGCCTGTTCCTCGTTAAATGCCCAAGGGCCTGAAACTGGTTCTAAGGCAGAGATCCAAACCTCGTAAGGAAATCTCGCATAGCGCGGGGCGTAGGACACCAATCCGCCCGCCTCGCCAATTCGGTATGGCGCGCCCCAGGATTTCACGTCTGCTGAAAGATCATAGCCCGCATCAAAAGCGTCCAGCGCGGTTTGCTGCGGCGTTGGAATGATCGGAAAGCCATAAATCTGCCCGTGCGGATGATGCAGCGTTACGCCGACTTCATCGCCGCGATTCTCGAACGGTAGGACGAACGCACAGCCCTGATCAAACATGGCTTGATACCGATCGACCCAGGCTTCGACCAAGAGACGTCGGCGGTCTTGCGATAGAGTTCCAAGTGAGCCTTGCGCATCTGCCGAGTAGACGATCACCTCGCAGGCGCCTTTGGCGGCGTGCATCTTAAGCCCCGTCTGCTGATGCTGAGGAGCCACAAGAGACGGGGCTT
>JBCBGJ010000581.1:0-580 GCA_038526925.1 Pseudomonadota bacterium | reverse complement strand
GTGATAGATGTCGGCTTGATCATCTGTTTTCAAATCCTGTTCGCATCCATGATCGCTGATCTCGTCGAAGAGAGCGAGCTAAAAACGGGGCGCAGGTCAGAAGGGGTTTTCACCGCGGCAGAAACCTTTGTGAAAAAATCAGTTCAAGGCTTCGGCGTGCTGGCCGCAACTATCGTTCTGGCGCTTGCAGACTTTCCTACAGGGGCGGGCGTTGAAGAGGTAAGCGACGCTGCGATCTGGAAAATGGGCGCCTATTACGTGCCGCTTGTTTTGAGCTTGTGGTTGACCATGATCGCCGTCATTTCGACTTACCGGATCGACAAAGACGCGCACGAGCAGAACCTGAAAAAATTAAATGCGTGACGCGCTGATGCCGCGCGGCCAAAATAATGCTAGACATTAAATTGGCTCTCGTTATTATCCCAAAACACACAAAGAAAAACCACAGCACGCGTTTCCTCCCGTTGTTCGTCAACGAATAGATTGAATTAAAAATGTGGAAAAAAGCCCTTATCGGCATGAGCGTGTTCATGTTGATCCTAGCCTTGACCGTCTGGTTCAATCGGACGGCATTCTTCAT
>JBCBGJ010000580.1:0-587 GCA_038526925.1 Pseudomonadota bacterium | reverse complement strand
GAGGAGAGGTCAATCCCGAAATCACGCGCACGTAGCAATCTCACCAGCAGCGCGTCCGGCGGGAAGCGGTCTTTCGCTACAGTTGAAAGAGGATACTACTCGCCGGAGCAAACCCGACATTCGAAACCGATGAGACGGTACGGTTCCTGAGATCAAATTTGTTGAGCTTTTATCAACGCGCTTGCTTTTCCGAGCCTTGGCCAGAGTTCGGATCGAAGGTCCAGCAACTCGCCTAGACATGCTCCTAAATGGGAACTCTGTTCATCTGTAAGGCGACAAAGAGATAGAAAATCAATCATCTCGATAAGCTTATCGTCACGCCTATCTCCCTCATAGACCGCAGACAACGTTGTCGGGATTGACCTCTCCTCTCCAAGCGAAGGTCCACGTATCGCCTTGGCGGACGTTCTGGACCAAGTGCGGGCGAAACGCGACGAGGCAGTGCCCACCGTCACGGCGTGTCGAGGGGTAGAGCAGCCCATTGCCGCCTGAACCCAGCACGTCCTGCCCAAGCGTTTGACCAATTGGATAGGCGATGCGAGGCTCTGGGCTCACGACCTCCTCCCCTTCCATGCCCGCCAGATCGT
>JBCBGJ010000579.1:0-624 GCA_038526925.1 Pseudomonadota bacterium | reverse complement strand
CCAAATTGCCGAACAACTTGTGCCGCAATCGCACGGGCTTTGATCAGTTCCTTTTTGGAAATCGACATTGTCATTGAGTAGTCAACTTGCTTATTTACGGTTCCAAACCATCACGCCGGTGCCGTCTTTTTCGTTCTCAAAGAAGGCCGCGCGGATCGGCGCAGCGAAACTCGGATCATCCAGTTTTACCGACAGGTAGGGTTTATCACCATCCTTGCTCTCTTGGCGCCAGGCTGCGCCGAGTTCCGCGCCGCCCGCATAAACCCTGAAGTCCGGCGCATCAGCATGTGACTTACTATCGTTTGGAACGATCTGTGACTTCACATTGATCGTCATCGTTCGGATCGTACCTGTGTATTTGCCGTCCTTGGCAGAAAAGGTTCCGATTTGTGCCATAGCGATTAACCTCCTTTAGTGGCATTGAGCGCGCGGCGCGCGCGTTTAAACCCGGCATCAGAGCCGAGAAATGTCTCCAGCATCGCCGGAATGAGGGTTTCCGGTTTTTCCGGCTTTCCATAAGTTTGGCCGTATATTTCCACATAGTCGCCGAGCGCGAGTGCGAGGTCCGGGTCGATCGACACACTCATTCTAATGGGTGTGCGATCTGGAAGTTTTGCAAGTCGA
>JBCBGJ010000578.1:0-634 GCA_038526925.1 Pseudomonadota bacterium | reverse complement strand
GCTCGTTCCACGAGTCGGTGCAAAAGGCCCTAACCAGCATGGAGACGGGCCTCACCGGCTTTGACGAGGTTGACCTCGCAGGCGAAGAACTGCGCGCCGCCCTTTCGCGCCAAACGCCAGACCGCCTGCGCCATATCGCCCAAGCGATGCGCGAGGGGCTGTCAGATGACGACATCCAAGCCATCACTGCGTTTGACCCCTGGTTTCTCGCCCGCATTCGCGAGATCGTCGATGTGGAGGCTGAGGTGCGCGAAGGTGGCTTGCCAACAGATACCGCAGGTCTTCGCCGCCTCAAGATGTTCGGCTTCTCCGACGCGCGCCTCTCCCAACTCTGCGGCCAGTCAGAGGCGCAGGTCCGCGCCACACGGGTCGCCGCCAATGTGACGGCCGTCTATAAACGCATCGACACCTGCGCCGCCGAGTTCGAGGCGCAGACGCCCTACATGTATTCGACCTATGAGGCCGACATGATGGGCGAGGTTGAATGCGAAAGCCGCCCCTCGGAGGCCCAGAAAATCGTCATCCTCGGTGGCGGCCCCAATCGCATCGGCCAGGGTATCGAGTTCGACTACTGCTGCTGTCACGCCTGCTTTGCGCTTTCGGATGCGGGCTACGAGACCATCATGGTCAACTG
>JBCBGJ010000577.1:0-642 GCA_038526925.1 Pseudomonadota bacterium | reverse complement strand
CGGTTGGGCCGTATCGAACCGAATGAAGCGTGACTTGGCTATCCGGGCCCTGAACATGGCAATTGCGTTGCGGCGGCCACCGAAGGGCTGCATTCACCATACCGATCGCGGCAGTCAATACTGCTCCCACGACTACCAGAAAATCCTGCGCCAGCATGGGTTCCAGGCATCAATGAGTGGGACTGGCAATTGCTACGACAACGCAGCGGTAGAAACCTTCTTCAAAACGATCAAGGCAGAGATGCTCTGGCAACAGTCTTGGCGCACGCGCCGAGACGCCGAGATCGCCATCTTTGAATACATCAATGGCTTCTACAATCCACGACGCAGGCATTCAGCCCTCGGCTGGAAAAGCCCCTTGGCCTTCGAAGCAAAGGCTGCATAAATGAGCAATCGGAGCGGCACGAAAGCGTGACAGGTCCAGTACCGCTTTCTGTCCCGGTTCCTGATGGCGATCCCGAACGCGAACTTCGACACTGCCCTGACGATCTTGCAGGAGGGGTATGAACCGTTCGCGGAATACGTTGACCAGCTTGATACCACCTCAAAGAAGTTCGTGACGCACGAACTTTGTGACCCCAAAGACAAACGAGCGAGCAACAGCCGCCGCGCCACTTCTTGCCTCGTGGTGCGGTAGCTGTT
>JBCBGJ010000576.1:0-650 GCA_038526925.1 Pseudomonadota bacterium | reverse complement strand
CAGTTCATGGGCGACGCCTCTTCCTCGTTTGATACTGGTGGTCAGAGATTGAAACCGCATCGAACGCGCAGCCAACGATTTCTTGACTATTTTGCATCATATGAGTATTTAAAGTACATCATATGGAGACGTCGCATGTTGGAACCCGTCCAGTTCGCTCCCGAAGATGGCACTGTGCAACCCGTTGCCGAGGCTGACAAGATTACGGCTATCGTCAAGGCTGTCGTCCGCGCTGCCGACGCATGGGGCCTGTCGAACGCCGAGGCCGCGGCACTTTTTGACGTTCCAAGTGCGACGTGGAGCAGGATGAAGGCGGGCACCTACAAAGGTGTGCTTGATCAGGACAAAGTCACTCGGGCGAGCCTTCTGATCGGTCTCTTCAAAGGACTCCGGCTCTTGTTCAACGGTCCGTTGACCTATGGCTGGCCGAAAACCGCAAACTCCGGTCCCGGATTCAATGGCCGGAGCCCAGTTCAGGTCATGTGCGATGGCGGCATTCCGGCGATGATGAAGGTCAGGCAGCACATCGATGCGCTCCGGGGCGGTGTGTGATCCGAGCTGAAGACCTTGACCAAGTTGACTTCACCGATCCGACGACAATCCGTCTGATCTCGACAGCCTACATCGACGAGCCAGCGATGGCGCCTTTG
>JBCBGJ010000575.1:0-653 GCA_038526925.1 Pseudomonadota bacterium | reverse complement strand
TCTATCCGAACTACTAGGCACAACGAAGCTTGAGCAATCATTTCTAACGGCTGTTCTTGCGCCCATATCGGTATTCACCAGCGTCTTATACTCGCCCCAGACCAGTTGTTGAGCCAATGCCGCGAAGCTCCATGAATAGGATTATCAGGACATCAGTTTTCAGGTGATTTTCCGCTTAAAACGTTGCAATTAGAGGAGTTTGCCCCATGGTCGTTTCAAACTGGACTTGGGGACAGGCATGCTATTACGCCGCATCACGAAACACGTTAAAGAGCAGAACTGGTTTGCGGTCGGGATCGACTTTGTGATCGTGGTCATTGGTGTCTTCATCGGTATCCAGGTCGCGAACTGGAATGAGTCGCGCTCTGAAGGAGCACGAGCTGAAAGTATCAAAGCGCGTCTTGCCTCGGAGTTCATCGACATGGAGCCGAGAGTGGCGCGCCATGTCCGAAACGTTACTCAGTATCGTGACTTGGCTAATGGACTGGCCGAAGATGTCCTTGCGGGCGTTATAGAGCTTGATTCTCAAGAGTTCGCCGATCGCAGTATGGCGATCAGATGGCATGCTCCCAGTGGTGGATCGAACACCGTGGTGGAGCTCATTAATCAGGGAGATATGGACCTTCTTGGGTCACCTGATCTCGTCGAGCTAC
>JBCBGJ010000574.1:0-655 GCA_038526925.1 Pseudomonadota bacterium | reverse complement strand
TGGTCGTTGCATTGTATTTCTTTCTGCTCGGGTTACGCCCGGCGACTATTTATTCGGATGGGGATCGGCTCGGGCGCCATGGCCCATGCGTAGGCCTTTAGTGTCAGGCCGCGGCTCGCCAGGGACTTTGCTAAGTCCAACTGACCGCCTCGCTTAAGCAGTTGAGCTTGACGGATGAGCGACCAAGCAAGATTGCGAAGAGATTGCCGTGTGTTCATGTTTTGCTCCGTTTATTATCTTCTACGGAATACAAAATGCAGTGGATGACGGGATGTCGTGTTTGTCGCAGGCGCAAAAGAGAAGCCTTCGTCAGATAGAAATAAAATGGAATCGTTTGAGATCCGAACACACGCCATGCGCGTATGAAGCAAAGAGACAGCAAGAACGTTTCTCACTGCCGATATTACCCTGAGGGTAGATAAACGGGCGGGCGTTAAATCCTAAACATGCCGCGGAGTTTTCCCGGCAAACTGGGTTCGACCTTCGTCCCTCAGACTAAGGATTAGACTTATGGCGATGGATGCCATCACTCCGAAAGATCAGATTTCTCACGCAAAGGAAATTGTTAGACCGAGCATGGATGAAGCTATGAACGCCGTCCGTACGCTGCTCGCCTGGGCTGGGGATGATCCCCGCCGAGAGGGCCTGATCGACA
>JBCBGJ010000573.1:0-660 GCA_038526925.1 Pseudomonadota bacterium | reverse complement strand
GATTTGCGCCGAAACTTGAACCTGCTTGGAGTAAGATCATGACCAACATCATCCGACGCAGCCACGGCTTTCAACTCGACCATATTGGGCTTGGTGTCCCTGACACAAAAGAGGGTGTGAAATGGGTCGAGGAGCAAACAGGTGCGAAAGTCGATTTGCACGACCCAGAGCCCGACCAGTTTTACTGGAGCGGTAGTTTGGCAATCGGGGATCAATCGTTCCTTGAGATCATTGGACCGAACCCAAACTATAAAAAGTTCCAGCCCTTCGCTGCATTGATGAAGACCCTCTCGGAGCCGCGTCTCCTATTTTGGTATATCGCGGTAGATGATTTTGCGGCCTTCCAAGAACTCGCAAGCCAGACAAAGGCGAAACTTGAGCGCGTTGAAGGGGTGAATATTGAGGGTGGGGAAACCGCCCAAGCGAGCTATTGGCGTGGCCTAATCGGTCCTGGCTTTCTGTCCGAGCGTCCTAATGTCATTGAATGGATCAAACGCCCAAATCGAGAGTCTCAGGCGACACCTGAGTGTAAATTGATGGAGTTCCAGCTGGCGAACCCGCAAGCTGACGAGATCAATCAGGTGTTCACAAAGCTCGGCATCGATGTGCCTGTTTCGAATGGAAAGTCGTCGATCGGAATAACGATCGATACTCCAAAAG
>JBCBGJ010000572.1:0-685 GCA_038526925.1 Pseudomonadota bacterium | reverse complement strand
CCGATGACTCTTCTCCTTGGCCGAATGGTCGTAATTAATTGGAGGATGCCGCTGCGCTCTGCTTACAACCGTTTGTTAGCTAAATGAGAGCGTAGTTTTGCTTCGGTTATCGGCGTCAAAGCGGACTTAGACAAGACAGCCCTCAGCGAAATATCTGCGCAATTTGGCCGAACTTCTCCCCATTCAGTTTCATACGCAATTCAAGAGCTATAGACCTTATAACCATTTGGACCTTTTCACGCGTTCCTCAAACTCAGCCCTCGTCCCTAATATTCCTCTCGAAGCAAGATACCAGCCTAATGCGCTATGTCCTTCCCCCTTAAACCTGGGCCAAATTGATCTTAGTAATTTTGGCGGTTCAGGAGGAGTTGAGGATGGCTCGAAAGCGGTATTCGGATGAGGATGTTCTGCGGTTGCTGCGGGAGATTGAGCTTTCACTGGCAGAGGGGCTTGATGTCGTGAGTGCGTGTCGCAAGGCCGGTGTGTCCGATGCGACTTACTATAATTGGCGCAAGAAGTTTGGCGGGGTGAGTAAGTCCCAACTGGCCGAGAAGAAAGCTCTGGAGAAAGAGAATGCGCGGCTGAAGCGGATTGTGGCTGATCTGGAACTGGACAAGGTGGTGGGCGAGCGTGTCCAGCCCCCATTCTATGGGCCACTTTGAAGTAGGGTTTCTGGGACTGGCGG
>JBCBGJ010000571.1:0-688 GCA_038526925.1 Pseudomonadota bacterium | reverse complement strand
TGAAGATGCGCCAATCATACAGGCTGACGCTGCAACCTGCCTTCTGACGCTGCATGTGATCGCGGATGATGCGACCAAGATCGAAACACTCAAACAGGTGCGCGCACGATTGAAACCTGGTGCCCTTTTTGCGTTGGTCGATAACTGTATTGAGATCGGAAGCGCCAGCGCGGATCGCTGGCTAAACCACTATGTTCAATATGCTGTAGATTCCGGTTTTCCGAGAGAACAAGCTGAGCTATTTCGCGGGAAACTAGAGGACGCGCGTACAACCCGGTCGCCGGAGCAGGAAGAGCAGCTGCTGCGCGATGCGGGATTTCACGACATCGAACTTTACTATGTCGGCCTGTCCTGGCGCGGCTGGATAGCGAGAGCATAAAAATGACCACCTCCGCCTCCCAGAACTTCGTCAATATTGGCGAGCGTACCAATGTCACCGGGTCTGCACGATTCCGAAAGCTGATCGTCAATGGCGATTATGCGACCGCCGTGGAAGTGGCGCGCCAGCAAGTTGAGAATGGCGCTCAGATCATCGACATCAACATGGATGAAGGCATGTTGGATGGCGCGGAGGCGATGACCACTTTCCTCAATCTGATTGCCGCATCTTCAATGAAGCCTTCGAGCCATTCGATGTTCGCTTGTGTCTCGCCCAGTTTCTGTTTCGCAGCGTTTATCATTTCCGGCG
>JBCBGJ010000570.1:0-692 GCA_038526925.1 Pseudomonadota bacterium | reverse complement strand
GGATTTGTCTGCATCGAGCTCAAAATCGCCGGGGATCATCGTCGCCGAAGATTTGATGGCGATTGTGTATCCGACTTCTTCTTCTATGGCCGACAATTGATCGCGTTTCGAATTCAGCAGGTACAGCGCTACATCCGTCGGTGCTGTGACGGTCATGCCGCGAAGGCCGCCGCCTGCCGCGCGCGCTTCAATGGCTCGCAATAGTTGTAGAGCTGCGGATGGAATCGAGCGGCGACGCCCCGTCCCGTCACACGCTTCACATTTCTCCGAAGTGGCTTGCAATACGCCTGCGCGTCGGCGCTGGCGCGAGATTTCCATCAAGCCGAATTGCGAGATACGATTGTTTTGGACGCGGGCGCGATCGAGTTTCAGCGCCTCTTTCATCTTCTTCTCGACGGCGCGATTATTCTTGTTCTCGTCCATGTCGATGAAATCGACAACGACGAGACCTGCGAGATCGCGCAGGCGCATTTGGCGGCAGGCTTCCGCAGCGGCTTCCAGATTGGTGTGCAGCGCCGTTTGTTCGATATTACGTTCTTTGGTCGATTTGCCGGAATTGACATCAATCGCCACCAAAGCTTCGGTCTGGTTTATCACCAGATAGCCACCCGATTTCATCTGGACGGTTGGCGAGAAGATAGAGTCGAGTTGATCCTCGACGCCTTCTTTTACAAAGAGTGGTGCCGCAGCGG
>JBCBGJ010000569.1:0-693 GCA_038526925.1 Pseudomonadota bacterium | reverse complement strand
GCCCCAAATATTGGCGCACTTGTCCCATTCTTCATGATGGTGCTGATGGCCAAAGGGTTCATTCTTGCAACTCCATTCATTGTGAGGGCCATTTCTGGCAACATCATGATGCCCGCTATTTCGGGTGGCCTAGGCGGCAGCTACGCATTTGGTAGGGCATTTGCTGGATCGCAACAGGCACAAAACAGGTATCTTATGGGGAATGCCACAGGTGCTGAGTATGCAGCACTTCGGGCCCGCTCAATGCTTGGGATGGGTGATATGCCTATGAGGCGGCCCAGTTTTGCCGCGCAACCAACCCCAGCGAACAATCCAACGCAAGCAAGTGCTGGTTCTGGACAGGCACCAGACTATCAAGCGCAAATGGACCGCAACAAGCGGATCGGCAGATAGCCTACTCACCATCAATGGACGGCCCGCACTGCGGGCCGTCTTCACTTTACCAACCGGATACTCATGGAACAGATCGTCGTTGATCAAAATCTTATCATGCTCGATGGAAAGCCGCTCGCACTCATCACAGAAACCGGACTCGCTGAGTGGGACGATTCTGGCGTCTCTTATACCTGTCGATACGATGAAATCACCGACGATGGAGACAACAAAGGCAAATTCCGATGCCTCTATGAGAAAGAGGGTTCACACGAGATCTTCCTGCTTGTTGTACCGCCATCCGACCCAGACGGTTTCAGC
>JBCBGJ010000568.1:0-714 GCA_038526925.1 Pseudomonadota bacterium | reverse complement strand
TACTTTCAATCCTTCCGCCCGTGTGAATATCGATTGAGCCGCCATCGCTTTGAGCGTTAATCCCATCGTAGATAGCAAAGATATGGCCGATCGCGTTCTCTTCTAAGCCATTGTCGGCCCCAATATTAATATTCCCGGTTCCGCTAAGAGCAAAAATGCCATCGTAGCTCCGCACGTCGGGAGTTAATGGTTCGCCATCATCATCGAATTCTGGGATCGCGATGTTCTGGATCGAAATGTCGGCGCCCCCGGAATATTCAATTACGTCATCATTATTCTCGTCCTGCGTGACCGTCTTCAAGCGTGTGTCGACATCGATTGCATAGGAATCATCGCTCGTGACGCCGGTGATGTCTGTAATCGTTGCAGTTCCACCTGTCGTGCGCGCGAAGATGCCTGCGCCGGTGCCACCGTCCACGGATGCGAGATCAGAGACCGTGACCGGACCGCCATTAGAGACAGCGTTGATGCCGTGAACACCGCCGGAGATCACCCCATGCCGAACGCTCGGATCATTTTCATCTATCGTGCCTTGCACAACAATCGCGTCTGTCGAGCTGGTCGTCTCAACGCTGACTCCTGTAAAGGTGTCTCCCTGCACTTCGGCGTTTTGCTTTAGCTGTATGGTGGAACCGCCGTCGGTTTCCACATCGATTGCTCCATTGGCATCAGGATCGCTCGGTGCAGTTACCACAGTGTTGATCGTTCCGTCGC
>JBCBGJ010000567.1:0-718 GCA_038526925.1 Pseudomonadota bacterium | reverse complement strand
AGCGATGCTGGACGGATTGCCGGTTACTGCTGCCGCGTTCATTTCTCCGATGTGGGGTATCAAGATGTCAGCGGTCCAGAGGATCGCAGCATGGCCGCTGTCATGGCTTGCGAAGGCAACTGGCCAAGGCCACCGCTATGTCCCAGGCGAAAACGGCGCGATCTATGTGTTGGAAACGCCGTTCGAAGACAACAATCTCACCCACAACGCCGGAATGTACGACTACTGGGTCGAGCAGGCCAAAAGCGCCCCGGAGTTACAGATCGGCGGGCCCACAATGACGTGGCTGTTTGAAGCGCTGTCTGAGTGCCGCAGCTTAACCTCGGTCCCCTCACCGGCCACCCCATGCATCACATTCTGTGGCGAGCTCGACCGCTTGGTAGACAATGAGTCGATCAAGGCCCGCATGGCGAAGTGGCCGAATGGCGAATTTTCGATGATCCGAAACGCAAAACATGACGTGCTGACCGAAACCCCAGAGATCGGTGGCGACGTCATGAGCCAGATCTTCGCGTTCTTTTTAAGAGTCGATAACCCAGGAAAAATATATGCAAAAATTTGAAGACGCCGCCCGCAGTTTGACGGAAGGCAAGCCCATTCTTCTCTACGACTTTGACGATAGAGAAGCCGAAACCGACCTCATTTATCTCGCTGAGAACATCGACGCAAAGGCGGTTACCGATCTGCGTCTGAATGCAGGCGCACCTTTAACGGTCTA
>JBCBGJ010000566.1:0-759 GCA_038526925.1 Pseudomonadota bacterium | reverse complement strand
TAGCTGTCACCCGTCACCCGCAACGGCAGGGCGGCGGCGGAGGACTGCCACGGGCATTCCCACGGCTTCACCCCCTGCTCCGCTTGCAGTTCGTGCCGCCGGTTCTTTGAGAGTTGCGACCCCGGGGTTGTGAGCCAATGCAGATTGCGTAGAGATTGATCCTGGTCCCTTGGGGTTCGGTCAAGCCGAACGCCACTGCGGGACGTTGGCGGCAGGGATGCCGCCGGATTGAAGCGAAATAGAAAGACCCGTGTTGTCGGCTGCGCCGCCCGCCCGCGCCAGTCCGTCGATTTCGCCCCAATCCTCCCAATCCTTCCTTTCATCGCATTCGAGGTTTCAGGAGCAGGCGCATTCTGCGCTGTCCCTCAACCCCGCTCCATTGGGCGACAGGCCCAAGCGACACCACAAAGGAGAACCGTCATGCCAAAATTTAATGTATATGAAGAGGTCACGAAACAGATCATTGAAGCACTGGAACAGGGTGTGAAGCCGTGGGAATGCCCGTGGCAGTCCTCCGCCGCCGCCCTGCCGTTGCGGGTGACGGGTGACAGCTATCGCGGGATCAATCATGTGTTGTTGAGCCTCAAAGCATGGTCGCAGGGTTATCGGAATCCGGTTTGGATGACCTTCAAACAAGCCAAGGATTTGGGCGGGATGGTTCGCAAAGGTGAGAAGTCGTCGCTTGTGGTGTCGCTTGGGCCTGTCGCCCAATGGAGCGGGGTTGAGGGACAGCGCAGAATGCGCCTGCTCCTGAAACCT
>JBCBGJ010000565.1:0-778 GCA_038526925.1 Pseudomonadota bacterium | reverse complement strand
CCAACCGTTCGCGGGGCGTCGGTCTACACAATCTCAACCCGCGGCGAAGCCCGTATCGATCGAACCGCTAAGCGATTGCGACCGGGTTTGGTTGAGGTGTCAGCAAGGCTGCTTCGGCTGCTGCATACCGTTCAGCTTCAAAGCGCGCGAAACGCGTCGCATCGCGCTTCGCCGCTGACTGAAACCGCGCGAGCGAAACGCCGGAAAGATCGAGAATATAGCGATAGAGTTGTTCACTCCCAGCTGGCGGCAGATCAATCTCCCGCATAATCATCATCGGCTGTTCCAGCTCGAAGATGATCCGGTCTGTATCAAGCGTGTAGGCGAAAACGCCGCCTGTCGGCTGAGCAAAGAAAGGCGCTGCGGCGAGCTGAAAGGTCTCGGGAACCATTTCGATGACTAATCCATCCTCGGTGTCTCTTAGAAACACGTCTGGTCGAATCTGGTTTTGTGATGTGATCGTGATGCGTGTGAACTCACCATCGCCAGCGACACCGACGGATTGAACCTGCGCCGCGGCAAAAAGCGGGACAAGGACAGCTATCAAAGCCATAAAGAGGAAGGTCAAAAATCGCATTAAATGACTTCGTATCACCACGCCGCAAACGCGGCTTGTTATCCCATTGTTTCTATTTTCTGTAACCCCGTAGCGATGAACGCCGGATGATGCTTCACTTTAGTGCTTGCTCATAATGGGATCACAAATGTCATACCAAATCGCTAAAATCGTTCTTGCTTCAGGTCTCATTTTGACAGCCTTCGGCCCTACCGCCATCGC
>JBCBGJ010000564.1:0-799 GCA_038526925.1 Pseudomonadota bacterium | reverse complement strand
CTGTAGCCCGCATCCCCGACAATCGGCTTGAGGGCATCGCGCACGAGCATTTCTTGCGTGTTCTCGAATGCGAGTGTGACACGTAGTGGCCATTGTCCCTGTAAGCTTGCGCTCGGACAGGCGCAGATGAAGCCAGAGGCGTGCGATAGAGCCGTGAGGTAAAGTGTCCCAGGGATATAGCCGTAGGCTTGCCGCCCGAGAACGCGACGCATCGCCGGTTCTATGGGATCACCGTGCGCGTGGGGAGCCGACACGCGAAGGCGGATCGGAAAGTTGTGTTCAAGAAGGTCTGTCTTCGTCGGATTCTTCGCGCCCATGAGATAAGAACATATAGCGAACAAACATCGGCGATCCAGAGGCTAATTTGATCTGCGATCACGGCGATTCTGGTCCCTTGGGGTTCGGGCAAGCCGAACGCCACTGCGGGACGTTCAGGGTGGAGGCGCGGCCTCCCCCCTCGGACAAGCGCGAAAACGGGCCTCCCCAACAACGGTCACGGCCTTTGGCCGCGCTGCGTTGCCGGGTGATCCCCCTACCCGTTTTCGTGCCTGTCTCGCCCCCCTCCGCACTCGCCGTGAGCAGGTTTGCAAGCACAGCCGCTTTCAGCGGTTGGCTTCAAACCAGCCAATCAGGGGCAACGACCCCAAGCGACACCACAAAGGAGAACCGTCATGTCGAAATTTGATGTTTATGAAGAGGTCACAAACCAGATTATTGAGGCGCTGGAACAGGGTGTGAAGCCGTGGGAATGTCCGTGGCAGACGAATGCCGCCGCCCTGCCCTTGCGGGTGACAGGTGG
>JBCBGJ010000563.1:0-812 GCA_038526925.1 Pseudomonadota bacterium | reverse complement strand
CATGATGTCGCACGCGGCGGCGAAGACATCATGGGTGTGATCGAAGCCTAGTTCTTCTCCCCATCGCTTAACAATTTCTCTTAATTTTGGAGTAGCTCAAATGGCTGCAAAAGAAGTAAAATTCGGCGCATCAGCGCGTGAAAAAATGCTTAAAGGCGTGGACACATTGGCCAACGCCGTCAAAGTGACGCTCGGCCCCAAAGGTCGTAACGTCGTGATCGAAAAGTCTTTCGGCGCACCACGGATCACAAAAGATGGTGTTTCCGTTGCCAAAGAAATCGACCTCGAAGACAAGTTTGAAAACATGGGCGCACAAATGGTGCGTGAAGTGGCTTCTAAAACCAACGATGTTGCCGGTGACGGCACAACGACTGCGACAGTTCTTGCACAAGCCATCGTCAAAGAAGGCGCAAAAGCAGTTGCTGCCGGCATGAACCCAATGGACCTAAAGCGCGGTGTTGATCTCGCCGTGTCTGACGTCGTGAAAACGCTCACAGCCACATCAAAGACAATCACCACATCTGAAGAAGTTGCTCAGGTGGGTACGATTTCTGCGAACGGCGACAGCCAAATCGGTGACGACATCGCCCACGCCATGCAAAAAGTTGGCAACGAAGGCGTGATCACCGTTGAGGAAGCAAAATCCCTCGAATCAGAACTTGAAGTTGTGGAAGGCTTGCAGGTTGGAGAGTTTTTTCTCGTGCAGAAGGATGTATGGATCATCCAATTCTGTGAGCATTTTCTCGGAATTTGTCACGAAGTAAGGGGACAGGTAGCCGCGGTCGAACTGCATGCCTTCCACAACTTCAAGT
>JBCBGJ010000562.1:0-882 GCA_038526925.1 Pseudomonadota bacterium | reverse complement strand
GCGTTATGAAATCGAAATTGTCGGTGCGGTCTGCGGGGACGTTGAAACGTCCATTGATCCCAACTGGTGCATCGGTGGTGTAGTCATACCCATGCGCCTCACCGCGAATGCCAAGCAGGAGCGTAAGCTTTTCCGAAAGCGACCAGTCGGCTTCACCCCAAAGTGCGCCTACGAGCGTGTCGACGGTGTAGTCGTAATGGATTCCAACAGGAAAACGCGTATCGCCAGGAAAGAACCCAAACGGAGCCGGCTGAGTTTCACGAAGATATCCAGTGGCAAGGTCTATATCTGCGCCAGCCCGCCATGTGAGCGCGTCAGACAGAACTTTCTCATAACGACTCATGACCCCAATACCGGTATGGCCAGTCTTTTCGAAGCCGCGATACGGCAAGAAATGTTGGCGGAAATCCATTTGCTGCGTACGCGCGGAGGGCGTGAGCGTCAGTGTACCTTCTGCAAATTCGCGCTCTAGCTTCAGTGCCCCGCGCGCTGACCAAGCATCTCGGTAGGCAAGAGGATCGTCATTCGCTTTGGCGATGTCGCGATCTTTGAAAGCGTCAGGCCCTTGAATGAAATCCGCCGTTTCTTGTTCCAGATACGAGGCTGATGCCCATGCCGTAACGTTCCAGCCCGCATAGACGGTCTCCGCAACGCCAGAGCCTTTCAGTTGAAACAGGCCCGTATTGTCGCGCCAGCCCGTGTCTTTTTGCACGGAGAGCGAAGCGCGGCCGAGATAGCCCTGATCGTAGATCAAATCACCCTTATAGCGCCCGAGACTACCATATGAGGCGTTCGCTTGGCGCAGTGGCTCTGCAAAGTATGGGTCAAACGCGGTCCACGGCCTTGTCAACGTGATTCTAACCGACCCCAGCGGCGAGCCAC
>JBCBGJ010000561.1:0-961 GCA_038526925.1 Pseudomonadota bacterium | reverse complement strand
AAGAGGCGGTATATTTCTTGAGGACCGTAGATGATGATGGCGCGCCTTTAAGTGAGGCCTGCATCTATCGTGTTTCTGGCGGCGAACTGCCTGCGGGCTGGTGGTCGATCACTTTGTACGATTCCGACAGTCGATTGCCGATGAATGAAGACGCGCATCTCTCATTTGATAAGACCCAAGCTCTGCAGCTTAGTGACGGCGAAGATCGGGCTTGGGCGTTTCAAATCTCGTCCACCGCGCCGGACGACAGTACGGCGTGGGTCTCTAGCAATGCAGGCGATGTGTTTGATCTAACGCTAAGGCTATACCAGCCTGAGCAGACGCTTCTCGACGATCCAAACTCTGCATTGCCCCCACCAAGCATTGAGCGCGTATCTTGCGGTACAGGAGCGAGCTGATGCGTTGGATTATCCCTGCTGTCGTCTTCGTCTTGAGCGGTGTCATCGGACATCTCTTCGTGCTGACTAGCCTACCAAGTTTTATCATGGGCAAAGCGCACCAGGCATTAGAGGCTGAGGGTATCCCAATGAATGGGTTTGTCTCCACGCCGCGCCAAACTCCGCAGACACAGCGCATTGTTCGCCCTTCGCCCGATCTTGCCTATGCCATCTGTCGTTTCGACACGACCTCTGGGCCGGTTTTTATCAACGCGCCGAGCGGAGAGGGCTACGGATCGCTCTCCATCTTTAACTCCAAAACGGACAACGTTTTTGTTGCCGATCTTGGGCCAGATAGCGATTTCCAAGGGATCGAGGTCCGCCGTCCAGCGGAGAATAATCGCGAAGGCGCGCTAAAGCTCGACGGACGTGGCATCGCCTTGATCAGACGTTTAGCGCCAACACAAGAACAGTATGATGTAGCAGCCAGCTTAGTGGATGGCGCAACCTGCGCGCCGGTGCAGTAGTATAACCTACTCCGCCGCGACCGCTTCCGCCTCGCGCTGCGCTTTTAGACGTTCCGC
>JBCBGJ010000560.1:0-996 GCA_038526925.1 Pseudomonadota bacterium | reverse complement strand
CTGAAAAGCGTGCGCTTCACAACGAGCATTTGAAAGCGGCGCGCGCACGTCGTGTGAAAGAGTCGGGCTTCTTCCCTGACTCCAATTCGCCCTCATCCTACGTGCGGATCGACGCGCTTCGCAGGCAGGCAGAACGGTTAGCTCACGTCGAGTATATCCCCATGGCCCGCACAGGGTCCACGATCGCCCCAGGCAACATCATGGACAGATCCTCAACCTCGTCGCCCATGGTCTCTGATGCCCTTTTGCCGGAAGAGGAAACGAACTCTGTAAATGCCGAACCTCACTCGGTTCCTTCGACAGTTCCTCCTAACGCCCAGGAAGGATCTACGGATACCGCGCTGGAAACCCAAGCGGCACGCACCTTCAAACCGATCACGGAGAGCAAACTGTGAACGAATTCGTCATCCCTGAAATTCGCGAAACCGCTTCATTCACCGAGGATCGTGTCTACCCGCTTGAACGGGCAGTCCGCCTCAAGAACGAATTAGCTCGGGTGTTCAGCCACCACCTGGGAAGCATGGAAAGCGGCGCTCGGTTTGAAACCGAGAGTATCCTCGTGACTGGCCAGTCAGGCAGCGGCAAGACCAAGGAGATCAGGGAACTACTGAAGCGGTTCAACGGCAGCGATATCGCCCTGCCGTCAGGTCGGCCTGCTCGGTTTGCTGAATGTATCCTTACCGGGACGCAGGGCTGGAAGGATCTTGGACGCAATACCATTCGGGCCCTCGGGTTTCCGCTCCATGAAAAAGCTCGCCTGACCCAAGCTGAAATCTGGGAGCGCGTTGTCACGGAGGCGAAGCTGGCCGGTGTGGTTGGAATTCACTACGATGAGGCTCAGCACATCTTCCGTAAGAAGAACGACACGGATCGACTGGCGATCCTCGATTCCTTCAAGACACTGATGAAGTCCCATGACTGGCCGTTGATCCTGATCTTCTCGGGTGTCCCGGAACTGAACGGGTATCTGAGACAGGAACCGCAACTCTACCGATT
>JBCBGJ010000559.1:0-1093 GCA_038526925.1 Pseudomonadota bacterium | reverse complement strand
CAGAGGGAAAACTCTCCGCGCGGGTCAAACTGGCCATATTGGTCGAGTTCAAACAGCGTAAACCGCTCGCCGACGTCCAGCCGGTCGCGCGAACGTCGGATAACGGCTGCGATCAGTCCTGCTTGCTGCTCGCTATATTCGTCGGTCTTGTCGATGATGATAGCGGTATGCGCCGGCAGCGCGTTCGACAGCTCGCACAAGGTCATTTCATCATAAGGCTCAGGCTGAAGCGCAAAGAAAGAAAACCCGATCACCGCAACCGCGAGGCCTGCCAGAACGAAGTTCAAAATCGCCTGATTGCGTTGTTTCTTCTGCCGTGTTCGCCGACGCCGCGCCATTAGTCTTCCGCCTTCACCCGGAACTGATCGATAATCTTATGCTCAAGGCCAAACTCATCTGACAAGCCATCATCGGTTGTACGCAGCAGCTTTTGATACGGCGCCACCATCTCTTGCATTGTGCGGTGGATGATCATTTTTTCCTGCGCACTGAGGTCTTTGTCATCCATCTCTTCCGGGCCGTACTTCACTTCCAGGACCCGCTCTTTGACGTCCTCATAGCTGTCTTCGAAGTCGTAGAGGGCATCCTGCAAGTCTGAACGCGCGCGCTCTAGGCCGCGGGCGGCGTCTGAGAAGCCCGGGAAGGGCGAGTCGAGCCGGCGTCCCTCAAAGGCCGCAAAGGCGGCAATCGCCAATCCAAGCGCAAACAGGACCATTGCGTCCAGTGAATGCAGCGCGAAGGGTCGGCACATCGCGTTTGTCGCAGCGCTGCCAATCGTTTCGCCAAGCGGGGAACTCAGGATCTTTTCGCAGACCGCTGGATCGACGATGAAGTGCGGGAGCACTTTGGTCGGCAAATCAGCGGGCAGTTCCTGCCCAAGCGCCTGCATGTCGAGAATGTTTCGATAGTGCGCCGCGGAGAGATTGACCAAGAAGACCAGGGATAATCCCACGATGATCGCCACCAATCCCATTACAACATAGAGATTTCGGCGGCTGAAAATATTGTCGATATCAAACGGCATCGAAATGTGGCGCATGCCCCAATAACCAACGATAAAGAAGGCTGTGGCGACGTTGGCCAGCGAGACGGC
>JBCBGJ010000558.1:0-1208 GCA_038526925.1 Pseudomonadota bacterium | reverse complement strand
TTCCGAGGCTTACATGCTGCCGTTCCGCATCTGCGACTAGCGCCCGGCGTACCATTTCTTCAGCGTGCTGTTCTGGACGGAGTTGCTCGAGCTCTGCGAGCCATCGCGCATCATCACTTCGCTGCAACTCTGCCAAGTACGCGCCGGGGTCGGTTGCACGGAGAAGTGCAAGGTTCTCGTCGCGCTGGTCCTGATAGATCGTGGCGCTCGCCATCAAGCAGACCCCGGCGATGCTGACGACAACGAGTGCCTTGCCCCGGCTTTGGATGCGCGGAACCGTCCGTCCTGTGATCAGCACGAAAGCGGCAATCAGCAATAACCCAAGTGACACCCAGATGACGAGCGGCGCGCTGTAGCTGAATGCCAGCACAAGAACGACAAGAAGGCCCAGCGCCTCGGCGGCAGAGATGAGGATGCGCAGCATGTAAGCCTCGGAAACTGTTGAGACTTATAGTGTGCAGTTTGAGCGGAGATCCGACAATCGAAAATGAGACTCATAGTCTGTAGATCAATGTTCTACATCACTGCGCTATGGCCTCATGGAAATACAGGCGGTCGTTGGGAGAAATATTAAGCGATACCGGGAGCTTAAGGGCGTCTCGCAGGAGGAGCTTGTTCCAGTCCAACTTGCGCCGCACGTACGTCAGCGACGTGGAGCGTGGCGCCCGCAATCCGACCGTTGCCATCGTGGCGCGGCTGGCAGTTATGCCGGGCGTGAAGCCCGCTAAGCTATTGGAGTATCAGAAAGATCAGTGAGAAGAATGGTGCCGGTGATAGGACTCGAACCTACGACCCCATCATTACGAATGACGTGCTCTACCAGCTGAGCTACACCGGCATTCTTCTTTCTCATCGGCCTTAATATGGCCCTACTAGAACTTCAACCTGCCGCCTAACACATTGGCCTCAGACGTGAATTGCGAGTGGACCCGCGCATTACGAATGACGTGCTCTACCAGCTGAGCTACACCGGCCCGGTGGCGGACGCTCTAGCAGGGGTCTTGGCGCAGTTCTAGCCCCAAAATCCGGTCAATTGGGTCGGGCTGCGTCAGGCGCGGATCCCGCATCACCGTCGCCTTGGGCCGGGGGCATAACGTCGGTCACATCCCCGTCCAGAACCCCGTTTGCAAGGTCAGACGGGGCCGCGGCTGGCTCTGGCGGACCGACCAGAAGGGGCAGCATTTCTGAGGAAAGGCCATCAGAGGCCG
>JBCBGJ010000557.1:0-1251 GCA_038526925.1 Pseudomonadota bacterium | reverse complement strand
ACGGCACGACGGTCATGCACCGCTTGGCGCGTGGCTATTCCGAGACTGATATTGAGCTGATCAGCCTCTATCTCGGCGCGGAGGGCGATGACTGATGTCTACCTATGTCACTCGGCGCGGGATTTTACAGGGCGGCGTGTTGGGCCTTGCCGGCCTTGCCCTGCCCTTAAACGCCCTCAGCCAAACGAAGGCTCGGATTGTGATTGTCGGCGGCGGGTTCGGTGGCGCCAGCGCGGCGAAGACACTGATCCAATTACTCCCGATCGCAGACATCACCCTAATCGAACCCAACGCGAAATACACCGCTTGCCCATTTAGCAACTTGGTGATCGGCACGAAACGCTCCCTCTCGGCACAAGAGTTCTCATACGACCGGCTTCAGGCTGCGGGTATCAAACTCGTCGCCGCGCGCGCCAGCGGGGTCGATGCGGCGGGTCAAAACGTGACCCTTCAAGATGGGAGCGAAGTTCCGTATGATCGGCTGATCCTATCTCCCGGCGTAGACATGCGTTGGAGCGCATTGGAAGGCTATTCTGCAGACGCCGCAGAGATCCTACCCCATGCGTGGAAGGCGGGCGCTCAAACCCAATTACTGAAAGACCAACTCTTGGCCCTGGAAGATGGCGAGACAGTCGTCATGACGGTGCCGCCCGCACCTTATCGATGCCCACCCGGGCCGTATGAGCGAGCCTCGATGATCGCGCACTATCTTAAAGCCAATAAGCCGCGCTCTAAACTGATCGTCTTGGACGCGAAGGATAGCTTTTCGAAGATGGCCTTGTTCCAGGAAGCGTGGGCGGAGCATTACCCTGACCACTTGGAATGGCGCGGCGCGATCGATGACGGCGCCGTCTCTCGAGTCGATGCACAGACGCGAACGGTCTACACAGATTTTGATGAGATGACCGCCGGGGTCGTCAACGTCATCCCGCCTCATAAAGCAGGACAGATCGCCGACACCGCAGGCGTCTCGGATCAGACAGGTTGGTGCCCGATCGACCCGCTGACATTTGAGTCCAGACTGCAGTCAAAGATCCATGTGATTGGCGACGCAACAATCGCAGCGCCCATGCCCAAATCAGCGTTTTCCGCCAACCTCCAGGCAAAGGTATGCGCTTTCGCCGTCGCGCGGGTACTTTCAGATTTAGACCCGATGCCGACCACATTGGCGAACACGTGTTACTCTTACACGACGCCAGATGAGGCAGTTTCAATCGCAGGTGTCTATTCGAACGACAATGGCGCGCTCTC
>JBCBGJ010000556.1:0-1286 GCA_038526925.1 Pseudomonadota bacterium | reverse complement strand
TCCGCAAAGGCATAATGAACCTCGATGTCGATACCCTCGACTTCGATGACATCGATCATCGTCTCCGCTTCGAAGGTGAAGCGGGCATTGCTGTCGATGCGATCGAATTCAGCCGGAACTTCGTCAGGTGTGAACAGCACTTTCCAGCCTTTGAGATTTTGGATGTAGCCAATTGCAGCATTCTGATTGAGCCGACCATCTTCGTCGAAAGAGTGCGCGGACCAAGCACGAAACTGCGTTATCTTCCCATCCGCGCCCTGAAGGTCCAGTGTTTCGCTGAGATTGAAAACCGGGAACTCTAGGAGCGATGGCGTCTCAGCTGACGACAATTGGATGTTGGGCTCGGAAAATGTGAAAGGACAGCTGTTTTCAATCGCGGCTGCTTGCTCTTGATCAGCTACATTGTTCGAATCATCGGGTGAATTCTCAGTGCTACTCATTGGCTGACAGGCTCCAATCAAGGTCGCGGCAACGATTGACCAAAGTGGCTTCATTGGAATTTTCCTCCCGAGTTTTAGTGGTGATCATCGCTAAAATTCTGCAGCATCAAGGTCATACGTCATTTGATGTATTCCATGCCCGCGAAAGCTCGCGTGGAGCAGACAATCCCCGTCGAACAAAAGAATTGCCGTGTCGGGTCAGCTTATGGCACCATAAAAAGGGTACTGATCTATTCTTCTGATCCATCGGAGAAAAAGGGGACTTGTTGTGAAAAAATGGCCTTCAATCGCATTCGGGGTCGCGCTGGTCGCGTGCTCGCCAGATACGACCGTCGATGAGAGTTCCGCAGCTGGTCCGGTTACTGAAACTAATTCTGAACCGTCTAATTCTTCCGACGAATTGGCGCTTAAAAGCGCTATTGAAAATGGCCTCACACCCTCGGTTGTTTTCGCGGGAGACCCGACGCCAACCTATAGTATCGAACAACGCATGGAGAAATTCCCAACGCCCGCGATTTCAATCGCTTACGCAAAAGGCGGCGAAATCGTTTGGGCAGACACTTACGGAGACGGGGTCGATACGGATACCATGTTCCAAGCCGCCTCGATGTCAAAGGCGGTCGCCTCAGTCGGGATCGCGGCCTACGCGGAAGCAAACGGCATCAGTTTAGACGACGATGTTGACGCCCTGCTCCCGGAGATCAGCCTACGCGAGATAAGTCCAGACGGAGCAGTCATCTCGCTCAGAGCATTACTCTCACACACCGCAGGAGCGACCGTCGGCGGGTTTCCTGGCTACGCGATCGGTGAGCCAGTCCCGAGCAATCTGGAGGTCGTCACGGGCGG
>JBCBGJ010000555.1:0-1449 GCA_038526925.1 Pseudomonadota bacterium | reverse complement strand
GTGGCTCGCCGCTGGGGTCGGTTAGAATCACGTTGACAAGGCCGTGGACCGCGTTTGACCCATACTTTGCAGAGCCAGGCCCTCTAACGACTTCGATCGCTTCAGCCGTCTCGTGGTGCGGCTCTAATAGGCTGTTCACGTTTCCAAACGCGGGTGAGCGGGTCGGAACACCGTTCTCTAAGATGAGGAAGCTACCCTGCCCAGCACCACCCGTCAGCACAGGTGATCTGATTGCCAGCAAATGCTCTTGGCCCGAATTGGTGTGGATATTCACGCCTGGCAGCGTGTTGAGCACTTCAGCCGGATGATCAGCTGCAATCGCCGCGATCGTTTCGGCATCCAAAATCGAGATAGCTCCGGCGCCTTCTGGACTGCGATCGCCAAAGGTCGTGATGGTCGCAAGCACGCGGTTTGCGCGTGCTGGACAGAATGGAGACGTGACATCAGGAGCAAGCCCGCGCTCCTCTAGGCACTTTGCGACTTGCTCAGACACGTCTTGCTCAGCCTCGTCATAGGCAAACTGAGCATGGGCGTGAGCCGTCAGCGCCATCAAGGCTGAGGTACAGAAAAGCGATTTCATCATGTCTTCGTTTAGCTCCCGAAGAAGAGGTCAGCGGGCAAGGCTCCAACAACAGCGCCAGAGACACAAGTTGCGAGTGTCCCCGCTAGCAAGGTGCGCCATGCGAGTTCCAAGAAGGTCGTACGCCGCTGCGGTTCGATAATGGACAGCCCGCCAATCAGAATGCCGATCGATCCGAAGTTCGCAAACCCGCAAATGGCGTGGGCTGTGATCATGCTGGAGCGCTGAGAGAGCCCCTCTCCGCCTTCACCAGCGAGCTGTAGGAAAGCTACGAACTCAGTCAAAACCGTTTTGATGCCGATCAAAGATCCAGACTGGGCCGCTTCCGCCATCGGGACGCCTACCATGTACATGATTGGCGCGAAGACCCAGCCAAGGATCCGCTCAATCGAGAGTTTGGCGCCGCCGACTTCCGGCAGAGCGCCAAGGCCCGCATTAACCAGATAGAGCAAGGCAAACGCTGCAATCAGCATTGTGACAATGTTAGCGAGTATCTTGAGGCCGTCCGAGGCTCCGGTCGCGAAAGCGTCCATTGTGGATTCGTATTCGAAATCGGGTTCATGCGCGCGGAGTTTGGAATCGATGGTTTCCGGTACCATCACTAGGGCCAAGGCAACCGCGGCCGGCGCCGCAATCAAAGACGCTGCCAACAACTGCCCGAGCGCGTTTGGAAGAACGTCCTGCAGGAATACCCCGTAAAGGACCAGGACGCTGCCCGCGACAGTGGAGAAACCGGCAACCATCAAAATGAAAATCTCTGACCGCGTCATGCCTTTAAGGTAAGGCTTCACCAAAACAGGCGCTTCGGTCATACCCATGAAGACGTTGGCCTCGGCGGCGCGACATCTCTCGCAGTCTCGGCCAACGTC
>JBCBGJ010000554.1:0-1467 GCA_038526925.1 Pseudomonadota bacterium | reverse complement strand
TCCAGCGTTTCACTTTCTTCGCCTGCGTCGGCATCAGCGTTTTTGCGAGGTCTTTGGCCTCACGGTAGGCGCGATCGCCTTGGACAACGACTTCTTCAATCTCGCGGTCGAACATATCGCGCATCGCCCGATGGACGAGGCCGCCCTCTTCATGAATGCGCGCTGGTGCGACTGATTCCATTGTTTTGCTGCGGATTTTTGCCCACAGCTTCTGAAGATAATCGTAGTCGCGGCGGATCTCAGACTTTGTCCGTTTGGCACCTGCCGTGCGAACAATCAGGCCCATACCTTTCGGCACTGCCAGATCGTCCATAACCGCCTTGAGACGTTTGCGATCGTTGCCATTTGGAATTTTACGAGAGATGCCGCCGCCGCGAGGCGTGTTGGGCATCAGAACAGAATAGCGCCCGGCGAGAGACAGGTAGGTTGTCAGTGCGGCGCCCTTATTACCGCGCTCTTCCTTTACGACCTGTACGAGCAGGACCTGGCGACGGCGAATGACTTCTTGGATTTTGTAGCGGCGCGTGATTGAGGTTCCGCGCGATTTACGAGCGCCGCGACGGCGACGTTCAGCTTTTGCGCGCGGTTTCTTTTGGTCTTTGTCCTCAGAAGTCGCTTCTGCTTCCGCTGAGTCATCGTCGGCAGGGGCTTCGGCGTCGTCATCGTCCGAACCAGCGTCTTCGTCATCAGTTTCGGCTTCGGCGTCGGTTTCTTCAGTCTCGTCAGCGTTTTCCTCTGAATCTTCGGCGTCTAACTCCGCTTCATCTTCATCCGAATCGTCTTCGAGATCTGCGTCGTCATCATCATCGTCGATATCTTCGTCGGCCGCAGCCGCGGCTTCGCGCGCCGCTTCTTCAAGCAGGGCCTCGCGATCCGCTTGTGGGAGTTGATAATAGTCTGGATGAATTTCGCTAAAGGCGAGAAAGCCGTGGCGATTGCCACCATATTCTACGAAACAGGCTTGCAGCGATGGCTCAACTCGCGTGACTTTCGCGAGATAGATATTGCCTCTTAATTGTTCGCTGCCGGTTGTTTCAAAATCAAAGTCCTCGACACGTCCATTGTTGACGAGGGCGACACGGGTCTCTTCCTGGTGGACCGCGTCGATCAGCATAGTTTTGCTCATTGTAAGCTGCCTTGCAGACTGGCGGCGCTAACGCTCGTTTATAGTTTGAGCGATGGCGATACGCGCCAGCAAATTTGTTATTAGGGACAGGCAGCAGATCAGCCCGGCCAGCTCTGTCGATAGAGCGGCTCTGAGTTCTGATTTTCGCGACCTGTAAGCTCATATTATCCGTTCCGTTCCGGCGATAGTGCAGGGGATTAGGCCTGTTCACCCGCCTTTCGGGGATTCTGTTTGGGCTCATTTCTGAGCGTGTTCCTTACATGCCCCCTTTGGTCTTCAATTAAAAGACCTAAAATGCGGGCATGCGGATGTTTCTTGTTTCGAAGCAGAAACAAATGATC
>JBCBGJ010000553.1:0-1485 GCA_038526925.1 Pseudomonadota bacterium | reverse complement strand
GCTCATCATCTGTGCGCGTAAGGTTGATCAGACCCATCGCCAAGACCACGACGAGAATACCGATCCCAATGTAAAGCCCGATAGTAAGTGCACTGGCCATAGTCCGGCCCTTTCCTTCTGTTGCGAGACAGATAGGGCGCAAACATGCTTTCGGCTATGAGGCAGGCAGCCGCGCCTAATATGTATAGGTCTCAACCCGGTCGACACGGATGGTATAAGCCGCATCGGCGAGCTCAGATTCTTGGGTCTGTGTGAACAAGGTCCCCTCAATCCAAACAGCTTGTGCGAGGTCGCGCAGCCGGATCGGGTCGTCAGCGATCGCGAACACAGTTTGATTTGGAGGCGGCGGCGGCGCGTGTAAGCAGGCACCGTAATAAGGAACGAGCAAAAACTCTTTGATCTCGGCATTGGCGCCAAACTCAAACGGAACGGTGTATCCAGGAATGCGGACCTTAATCTCATTTAGCTCCGGCACGGTATTGAACGTACCAATTTGAATCATTTGGTCCGCCGCCGAGCCTTCCGCGATCGGGCCGCCAGAATAAAGCATTGCCATTTGCTGTTGATACAGCTGGGCTAGGCGCTCTTCCTCACCTTCTGGCAGCAATTCTTCCCAGCCAATTTCGCGAAAGCCTCGCGCGGCAGCATCATTCGCCTCTGCGCCGGCTTGCGCTAGGCGGTTGGATGTTTCTGGATCGTTCGGCGTGGACGAAACGCTCGTTGATTGCGCCTCCGACGCCGGCACATTGGGACCCGCTGCTTCGCTGCATGCCGCGAGCAAACCGAGTAAGGCAAAAGGGAGCCAGAGCTGCTTCATCTCGCTTAACTAGGCGCGAAAGGGTCACTCGGCTAGAGGTCTGCCGCGCTTGTGATTACAGTTTCACAGTCAGGCCATCCGCAAGCGAGCGGCGCAAAGCGGTCAGAGCAGGCCATATTCCCAAGATAAACGCGGCGACCGTCACCACGCCAACTGTGTATAGATCAACAAGACCAGGACCCGTGCCAATCAGCGCAACCCCATACTGTGCAGCGAGGATGGGCGCTGCGACGGCAAAGATGACCTGAATGAGCACCGCACCCAGGATCGCCCCAATGAACCCCAATACGGCGGCCTCTGCCACAAGAAGCGTGAAGATGTGTGCAGGCCGCGCCCCGGTCGCGCGCAGAATCGACATTTCTCGCCGACGTTCGTTCAGACTGGTGAGAATACTCGTCAAGATCGAGACCAATCCAACAGCAATCACAAAAGCTGAAATCGCGAGTAAGACGCGCTCTGCTGTCCCCATAACCTGCCACAGCTCAGCGAGCGCCTGGCCCGGAATAATCGCCAAAAGTGGCTGAGACATCTGCGTGTTAATCGCTCGTCTGGTTCGCAAGATGGTCGCGCGGTTTTTCAAACCCACGAAAGCTGCGGTCACCGTTTTAGGCGATTATTCCGGGCCAGGCGCTCGCTGAGCTGTGGCAGGTTATGGGGACAGCAGAGCG
>JBCBGJ010000552.1:0-1500 GCA_038526925.1 Pseudomonadota bacterium | reverse complement strand
TAAAGGTTCGGTTCTGACGCCCGGCCGCATAAATAGACCAGTCGCCGCGGAGGGGGTGATAACGCAATTCCGCACCTCCTCGGAGATACAGTCCGACGCTATGATGCCTTTTTTGGACGCGAAACGCCGTGCATGTTGAGCCTCCACGCTGCGCCTTACGGCCGTGATGGAAAGTTCCAGTTCTCGGCGCAATTCTACCCGCTGCTGCGCGCGCCAGACCGCGTGAAATATCTTGCCTCCGTCGAGCAAGCGACAGCCGTTTTCACAGTCGACGTCATGCCGCGCCAAGCCGCTGACCGTCTAAGAGGTGCCCTATGAACCCGATTGATGGTTTCACCGAGACGTTTGGGAGCCCGCCCACAATCGCAGCCTCTGCGCCCGGACGCGTCAATCTGATTGGCGAGCACACCGATTATAATGGCGGCGCGGTCCTACCCGCAGCTCTGCAGCGACGTATCCAAGTTGCACTCGCGCGCCAGGAGGCTCCGACTGTGACGATAAAGTCGACCCGCTTCGATGATTTGATCGAGCGCCCGTTGGGCGATGCCAAGCGAGGGGACTGGACCGATTATGCCATGGGCGCGCTCTGGAAAGCCGCTGAGCTTGGCTGGCTGACCGGCGGCGTTAAACTCCATATCGAGAGCGACATACCGGACGGCGCTGGCGTCTCCTCTTCCGCGGCTCTGATCACGGCCATCCTGCGCGCCGCCTCCATCGTCGGACAAGTCGCAACCACCGCCGTCGACATTGCGAAGCACGCGCGCGCTGTCGAGAATGACTATATCGGGATGCCGTGTGGCATCATGGATCAAATGGCCGTTGGTCTTGCCGATCATGGTAAAGCCCTGGCGCTAGACACGAGTGATTTGAGTTACGAAGTGATCGATATCCCTGAAGACTGGGGGATCGCAGTGATCCATTCAGGCGTCCGGCGAGAGCTTGCCGATGGGCGATACAAAGCCCGCTTTGAAGAGTGCCAGGCCGCTGCGGAATACTTGCAGACAGATCAACTTTGCCGCTTGGGCCAGGCGCAAATGAAGACGCTTGCTGAAATGCCCGATCCGCTTCGCAAGCGCGCCCGTCATGTGATGACCGAGCATAAGCGCGCCGTCCAAGCGAGCGCCGCTATGAAGGCGGGCGATCTGAATACGTTCGCCGCTCTTATGAATGAGAGTCACCGCTCCTATTCTCAAGACTTTGAAGCTTCCACGCCCGTGATTGATGACCTCGTCAACGATGCTCTCAATATCGGCGCGAAAGGAGCCCGGCTCACTGGCGGCGGGTTTGGTGGGTGCATCGTCACGTTGATCGAGAAATCGAAGCTTGAGGACTGGGTCGCAGAACTCCTGGATCGCCACGAGAACGCTTGGCGCGTTTAGCACCTCAGCTCTAAGCTGCGGCAGCGTCGATCACTTCAAACTGCGCCGTGCGGCGACCGTTCCATTCATTGTCTTTTAGACGCCCAGCCAAATGAACGCGTCCACGCTGCAAAAGCGCATC
>JBCBGJ010000551.1:0-1510 GCA_038526925.1 Pseudomonadota bacterium | reverse complement strand
AATGCGGCCGCGCACCCGGACCTGTCGCCGCAGGCTCTTCCAATGAAAACATACGGCTGCGCTCGGATGCGCCGCAAGTTGCGTGCCCTTGGCGCTATCATAATTGGTGTAGAATTGCAGACCATTCTCGGCGTTCAGTCCGCGCAAAAGAACGATCCGAACATCCGGCATTCCGTCAGCATCCACCGTGGCCAGAGACATCGCAGACGAGTCGTTCAGCTCATGCGCGTTGGCGTCCAAGAGCCAAGCGTCCAGCAGCTCAAAAGGATTACTCGTATCTGGGATCAGAGGTCGGTCGCCTTCCGCCGCATAGTCGGCAGACGACGGAGATTTCGGGATGGAAACAGGCACGTCAGTCATTCTATTCGATCCAAAGGAGACGTTAGGGGTTTGGCAGGCGTCGCTTTTGCATATAGGAGACCGCGAGCGTCGCAACCACGGAACAGCCCTTATGTCGCATAACACATTTGGACATTTATTTCGCGTCACCACCTGGGGAGAAAGCCATGGGCTGGCTCTTGGATGCGTTGTTGATGGGTGCCCTCCTGGCCTGGCGCTGGATGAAGCCTGGGTTCAGTCCTTTCTGGATCAGCGCCGCCCCGGCACCAGCCGGTTTGTAACTCAGCGCCGCGAACCCGATCAGGTGAAAATCCTTTCTGGCGTCTTCGAGGATGACCGCACAGACGGCCCGGTCACCACCGGAACGCCGATTAGCTTGATGATCGAAAATGTCGATCAACGCTCAAAAGACTATTCCGAAATTCGCGATCGCTACCGTCCTGGTCACGCCGATTATACCTATGATCAAAAGTATGGCGTGCGGGATTATCGCGGCGGCGGGCGTAGTTCGGCGCGTGAGACGGCGTCTCGTGTCGCGGCGGGTGCCGTGGCGCGGCGCGTGCTTGGCGATGATATCCAAATTCGCGGCGCCGTTGTTCAAATCGGTGAACACAAAATAGAACGCGAAAAGTGGGATTGGGACATTACTGGAGACAATCCGTTTTGGTGCCCTGACGCAGGTATGGCCGCCAAATGGGAAACCTATCTCGACGAAGTCCGTAAAGCGGGTTCATCTGTTGGCGCGGTGGTCGAAGTCCAAGCCTCCGGCGTGCCAGCCGGCTGGGGCGCGCCGATCTATGGCAAGCTCGACAGTGAAATTGCGATGGCGATGATGAGCATCAACGCGGCAAAGGGCGTCGAGATTGGCGCGGGTTTTGATGCAGCGGCTTTCTCCGGCGAACAGAATGCCGACGAGATGCGCATGGGCAATGATGGAGTGCGCTTCCTATCGAACAATAATGGTGGGGTGGCCGGCGGCCTTTCGACGGGGCAGGACGTCGTCGTCCGCCTCGCGATCAAGCCCACCTCTTCGATTTTGACGGAAACCAAGTCCGTCACACGCGACGGCACCGAGGTGGATGTCCGCACCAAAGGGCGCCACGATCCGTGTGTCGGCATCCGCGGTGTCGCAATTTTGCATCGGCGAGAACACAGGCCAGCATCGCCTCTG
>JBCBGJ010000550.1:0-1584 GCA_038526925.1 Pseudomonadota bacterium | reverse complement strand
AACTACGGCTTCTCCGGCGTCATGGTGCGTGGGTCGGGCCTGGCCTGGGACCTGCGCCGCGCGCAGCCCTATGAATGCTATGATGAGTTCGAGTTTCAGGTGCCTGTGGGCAAGAATGGCGATTGTTATGATCGCTATCTCTGCCGCATGGAAGAGATGCGCCAATCAACCTCGATCATTCTGCAGGCCATTGAAAAACTGCGTGAAACGCCCGGCGACGTGCTGGCGCGCGGCAAGCTGACCCCGCCGACGCGCGGCGAGATGAAGACCTCGATGGAGGCGCTGATCCACCACTTCAAACTCTATACCGAAGGGTTCCACGTGCCTGAGGGGGAGGTCTATGCCTCCGTCGAAGCGCCGAAGGGCGAATTCGGCGTCTACCTTGTGGCGGATGGCACCAACAAACCCTACCGCGCCAAACTGCGCGCACCGGGGTATCTGCATCTGCAGGCGATGGATTATCTGTGCAAAGGCCACCAACTTGCGGACGTTGCGGCCATCATCGGCACGCTGGACGTGGTGTTTGGAGAGATTGACCGGTGAAGAATTTCTTTGCCTTCTCCGTTTTTCTAATGCTTGCGACCGTGGTCTCAGCGAAAGAGCCGCATGAGACCTACAGTGAGGCGGTTGTAGAGTTTACCGAGGGTTATCTTAGTGAGAGAGAGGTCGAAATAACCGAACTGTCTGGAGTTGAACAACAAATCCTTCAAAAAGAAGCGGCTGAGTATGCACTCGCTGCTGTAAACGAACGCTTCAACATTGATTGGCAGAACGAAACCGAACTAATGGACGCCTATCTCACCTTAGTCGAGCAATGCGATCTGCCGGCTTCGATTTGCGAAGCATGGGCTGCCCGCGACTACATCCGTTACGGTAGCTTTGGTGAGTCTTTCGTGGTTATGAGGTTACTGAGCGATGCCGTTCCAAGCGTCGGTTCGCCTGCGCCTGCGCGATGTGAGGCCTCTAATGCGGGCTTCGTAAACGGACCTGTCTTGCGCACAGAAACATATAGCTTCGTCGTAAGAACGCATACGAGCGATGCAAATTCACCATGCTTCCTTCAGAAACTGGAACAATAGTCGATGCTACGCCGTCTTCACCACGATCAACCTGACAGCTTTGCTTTCACGCCCGAGAACCAGAAATGGGCCGAGGCGCAGATCACGAAGTATCCGGAAGGGCGTCAGGCCTCTGCGATCATTCCGCTGCTCTGGCGGGCGCAGGAGCAGGAAGGGTGGCTCTCGCAGCGCGCGATTGAGACCGTGGCCGAGATGCTGGATATGGCCTATATCCGCGCGCTCGAAGTGGCGACGTTCTACTTCATGTTCCAGTTGCAACCCGTTGGAAACGTGGCACATATTCAGATTTGCGGAACGACCTCCTGCATGATTTGCGGGGCGGAGGATCTGGTTGCTGTCTGCAAGGAAAAGATCGCGCTGAAACCGCATCAGATCAGTGCCGATGGCAAGCTGAGCTGGGAAGAGGTCGAGTGTTTGGGGGCGTGTTCGAATGCGCCGATGGCGCAGATCGGCAAGGATTATTATGAGGATCTGACAGAGGAAAAATTTGGTCAGATGATCGACG
>JBCBGJ010000549.1:0-1613 GCA_038526925.1 Pseudomonadota bacterium | reverse complement strand
AAACGTATTCAATATTAGAAGCGCTTGGCGGGTGCCGCTCTTAGCGATGTAGTCTTCGATTACCACCTGCATGCCCAAGCGCATGTGATAAAGCGCCGCACTTAGTGTCAAAATCAGCAAAATTGCATTTAGGGGTTGCGCCACCCAAGTGAGGGCACCCTCATAGCCTGCTTTGCAGGCATAAATGATGGAGTAAATGAACCATGGAACCAGGAAGAGAAGCGCCAATGCGGTAACGCGTTGGCGGATATGATGCTGAGTTCCTGCACCGGCGGCTCCCAGACCTCGAACGGATTTCGCACTCGTCGTCATGTTCCGCCTCCCCTAATAGAACGATGCGAGCGACCAGATGACCGCAGCGCCGATTATCGCAAAGGCGAAATTGAACATGGACCAAAGGCTCGCAAGCCCTGGAGCAAAACCGATCATGGGGCCGTCCCAAATCAGGTGTCGCAAGCCATTTGCCAGGTGATAGAGCACCGCCATTGACCATAGGAACAGTAGAAGTTGGCCAGGCAAGCTAAACGCGATCATCTCAACGAAAGCATAGGCTTCTGGGCCCGTTGCAAGCGCGATCAGCCAAGCGCCAATTAAAAAGGCGCCGCCATAAAGACCGGCGCCTGAAACGCGGTGAAAAATCGATCCGGCCATGGTCCAATGCCATTTCCAAATCTGCAGGTGCGGCGATAGCGGGCGTGGGTCAGCCCGTCCCTGTCCAGCCATATTGAGTCTCCGATGCAAATATTTTTGCTTGGGCGCCGTTCTTAAGCGCGTCGAAAGGCGTGTCAACGCGACCAGAGGTCAGACAAAGGTCACAAAATGTCATGCCGCAGCGTGAAGTGATGGCGGGTTTGGACAGGTCTTTTCAGATCGCGTTCCCGGACCTAGCTTGCTCACATCCTTCCGAAAGACCCGTAAATCAATGTACACCGCGATCCGCCCGCTTTTAGTCGCTCTTTGCCTTGGAATCTCAGCGCCCATCGCGTCAGCCGAAACTCTCGCGGATCTTATCACGCGGTATGAAGCGTTTGATCGCGCCGGGAGCCCAGAAGAAATTGCGAAAGCTGCTGGCGAAGAGCCGAAACGTTGGACCGATGTATCACCCGATTTCGTTGCTGCGAGAGCTGAGCAAGCTTCCGAGATGCTGGCGGCCCTAAATGCGCTAGAAGACACCAGTGCAGGGCCCGAAACCGCGATCTTGCGGCATTTGCTGACGGCACAGGTCAACGCTCACACATATGACACCGCACGCATCCCATTTGTCGGAGACTGGGGATTCTTCGCGCAGCCACCCTTCACCGCTATGCGCACTCGCGCCAACTCGCGCGAACGAGCACAGGCCTGGATCGCGCGGTTGAACGATCTGCCGCGATACTTTGATGACCACATCACCAATATGACCCGAGGCATCGACACGGACTGGACTCAAAACACGGATCCGCTCGAGACATCGATCGCGCAGATTAAAGCGCAAATTGTCGATGATCCGACTGAGAGCACGTTGTTTCTGCCATTCTTGTCGCTCGACAGCTCCAGCCTCTCTGAAGATGAGATTGCCGCCCTGAAAACCCAAGGCGAGACGGCCGTTGAGACGGCCATCACCGCCTATGAGG
>JBCBGJ010000548.1:0-1638 GCA_038526925.1 Pseudomonadota bacterium | reverse complement strand
ATTCTGTGGCGACCAGACGGGCGATCAGCATATCTGCGAAGGTAATTGCGGCCGTGAATTCACTTATCGCACTGGGATTGCTCTCTTTGAGCGCCATTCCTTGGGCGTATTACAATGTGGGCCATCCCCTTTCTGACTACATCTATAACGTGCGTAACGCCATTGCGCCTGCTTCAGGCTACGTCATGCCAGAGAAACTCAACTGGTACTCCGCTCCAAATTCGCGGATTTGGGAATGTGTCAGCCACAAATGCAGCGAAAATTTCGATGATCTTAACGCGGAGTTTGTGCATCGCGAATTGAAAGTCACGCTGAAGAATATGGTCGTATCTGATTGCATGTCCCCAGATTTCAATGTCGCAACCAAGCTAGCAATAGGCGAATCGATAGAAGGATACACTGGCGACAGAAGACAGTTTGCGCGAGTCTACTTCGACGAGATGGGACGCTTCGTAGTTCCGCGCGATCGGAGCGTGTTCACTCTCTACCTAAGGCAACAATTGTCCGTATCCGAGCTGGAACCTTCGGATTGGGATTTCGACGAGCTGATGATTGCCATCTACGATCACGAAGAGAACTTTTTGCGATCAAGTGAAATAGAATAAGATTGGAACGAGAGACAAAACGGGACTTCCCACGCCGTGGAGGTTGAGAAAATTAAGCTACTCGCCGAATACAAAAACTCCGCGGTACTTATGTACTCTCCAGACCCAGAGCCATCATCACAAACGACTTCTTTTAAGCGATTTCATATAATCAGCTCATCACTGCGCCGCTCAAGTCTTCATGTCATCCGAGCTCATCGATTCCCCGGTCATGGGATGATTAAAGCGCGAAACACGTGCGGCGTAGAACGCGGCCACTTTCTCCATATCCGCTGCATAGTCCCCGCAAGGCACCAACGCGCCGTGCAGCCCGCCAAACTTGTTCTCATAGTCGATAAACCCCAGTCCGACGGGAACTTCAGCGGCGAGCGCAATGTTGTAAAAACCTGTTTTCCACGCTTTGACGTCTGCGCGGGTGCCCTCCGGTGCGATGACGAGACAGAGCTCCTCGGCCGCCTGATAGGCTTCGACCACCTGATCAACGAGTTTGGTCGATCCGGTCCGGTCAACTGAAAGTAATCCCCACCAGCGCATGAGCCATCCAAAGGGGCCCTCCCCGAGGCTTTTCTTGCCCATCCAACGCACCGGAATGCGATAGTAAAAAGCGATCCCGAGCATCTGGGTCAGGTCCCAATTGGTTTCATGCGGCGCTGCGATGATCACCATTTTCTTATTTGGTGGGGCCTCTCCGAGAACACGCCACCCCATGAGACGATACAAGCCGTAGAAAAAGACGCGCGCCAGCTCATAAGCAAAACTGCGCGGCGGTCGCTTCGATTGCGCCGCCTTGGCCTTCATCTCTGCGATGTCCAATGTCCCATCCTCACCAGGTTCAAAGTCAGCCTAGACACAAGACCGAAAACCCGCAATTTGCGCCGTGCAGCTTAAGCTATGAAAGAAATGACAGATGACAAACTTCGCCCGCCCGTCCGGCCGCACCGCAGATCAGCTTCGTGAGGTTCACCTCGAAACCGGCGTGACGCGTTACGCAGAGGGCTCTTGCCTTGCCAAATTTGGGCATACGCACGTTTTG
>JBCBGJ010000547.1:0-1658 GCA_038526925.1 Pseudomonadota bacterium | reverse complement strand
CGATCGTGAGTTCAGCGCCGCTGCTTGTATGCCCGCCAACAATCTCGGCGCCACTCGCGATCGGCTTCACGATATCTGCAGCTGCGGGTTCAAACACAGTTCGCCAAAATGGGGCTCAAGACGGCGACGTGATCGTGTTGACAAAGCCCATCGGCACCGGGGTCATGCTCGCCGCCGAGATGCGCCAGATGGTCGATGGTGATCATTATCATGGGGCCATCGAAAGCATGCTCCGGTCGCAAGCCACTGCGTCTTCCATGCTCGCAAAAGTCGCGACCGCAATGACGGATGTCACCGGATTTGGGTTAGCGGGGCATTTGCTCAACATCCTACTCGCCTCAAATGTCTCTGCGCATCTCGAGAGCGCGCGTATTCCTGTGCTGAACGGCGCCACGGAACATGCTGAGTCGGGGATACGGTCTACGCTATGGTCGTCGAATATGAACCAAGTGGATCGCGTTAACATGCCCGATGGCGCCTTGAAGGATTTGTTTTTCGATCCGCAAACGTGCGGCGGTTTGCTAGCGACGGTTCCCGAAGCACAAATCGACAGCTTGATGAGCGCGTTTGCCAAACTGGGGGAGCCCATCTGGCGGATCGGGCGGATCACGTCAGGGTCGCCGGTCATCAATGTCAGCGGCGGATAATCCGGGCAACTCACCGAAAACGGGTTGGCAATTTGAGCCATTAGTTGCAACTAGAACTATCTTAGAAACAGTGAGCCCAGATCATGTCTCAACCCGCTCCTATGCCGACTGAATTCCAAATAGACTGGGACGATCTCGACACCGAAAAGTTCGCGGACGAAGAGGCGCTGATAGAAAGGTTGCTCACCACTCCCCCCTTAAGCGAGGGGCAACGCAGAAGCGCCGTTCGCATAGGACGCGAGCTGGTCGTTAAGGCCCGCGCGACGGGCCGCAAAAAGGGCATGATGGAGAGCTTCCTGGAGGAGTTTGGTCTTTCAAACTCCGAAGGATTGGCACTCATGTGCCTCGCCGAAGCTCTGCTGCGCGTCCCCGACGCAGAGACCCGCGATGATCTGATCGCAGAGAAAATTCGCTCTGGCGATTGGGGTGCCCACAAAGGCCAATCTGATAGTTGGCTCGTAAACGCCTCAACCTGGGGCTTGATGCTGACGGGACGGGTCATTGGCGCACCTCGCGATGCTCTCAAAGGGGCAAGCAAGTTCGTCCAAGGTCTAATCCGAGAAAGTGGCGAGCCGGTTATTCGAGCCGCCATGATGCAGGCGATGCGGATCATGGGTGAGCAATTCGTTCTCGGCCGCGATGTCGATGCCGCGCTGAAGCGCGGCAAACGAATAGTCGCCTCTGGGCAAGCGGCACATTTCAGCTTCGATATGCTCGGTGAAGGGGCTCGGACCCAAGCCGACGCGGATCGATATTATGAAGCTTATTCGCAAGCGATCGATCAGGTCGCTAAACACAAAGACCCAAAACTGGCTCCGGAAGCTTCTAGCGGAGTTTCAGTGAAACTCTCTGCACTCCATCCGCGGTATGAGGCGGTGAATGAGACGCGTGTGATGAATGAGCTATATCCGCGATTAAAGTCCCTGTGTGATCGCGCGGCGGCGACGAATATGCACCTCTGCTTGGACCGCGAGCCCTAAACCCTGCCACCCTTGAAGGGATGGTTCGGCG
>JBCBGJ010000546.1:0-1703 GCA_038526925.1 Pseudomonadota bacterium | reverse complement strand
GCTATGGCTAATACGCGTATAGTTTCCTGAACCCAAAAGGGATGATTGCCGATCTTGGTGGCACCAGCATGGAGCTGCGCCCCGTGGATCAAGATGCCGTCGGTGAGTCCTTTCTCTTGGGGCCTTTAGCCCGGTCGCAAGACATCGACTTGCCGTTTGAAAAACGTCGTAAGGTCATCCGTAAAGTTCTTGCGAATAGTAACTTCGTGAAGAGCGCATCCGGCGAAGATCTCTTTGCGGTTGGCGGCGCCTGGCGTAACGTGGCCGCGGTTCACATGATGTTGCGCGACTATCCGCTTCGGGTCGCGCACGGTTACAAAATGTCTCAAGACGACGTCGAAAACGTTATTGAGGCCGCCGAACTTTCTAAGTCTGACAAACTCACCCGCGAACAATTACTCGGTGTTTCGAAACGGCGGTTTGACACACTCCCTCATGCTGCTTTGCTTCTTAAGACGCTGATGGAACAATTGAGCATCGAAAAGGTCACGATATCATCTTTTGGATTGCGGGACGGTGTGGCGGCGGATGGGTTAGAAGTTGATGGCGCGACTGGCCTACTGGACGCAGTGCCTCTCTTCCTGCGCTCTACGCCGCAAAGTCGACTGTTCGGGCGAGAGCTGTACAGCTTCATCCACCCAATTTCGAAGCGCTTCAAAAAGAGCGAGACCTTACTGCGAGCGATTTGTTCTATGGCAGATGCTGGCGCTCGAATGCATCCAGATCACCGCGCGCAGCTCGTATATGAGCAAGTCTTGCGCGCGCCTGTGCCCTCTATGAGCCATTCTGAGCGCTTATTCGCGGCCTACGCCGCCGCCTCTAGATATACGTTTAAACTGGTCGAAGACCCTAGATATGCTCGCTTGCTTGGCCTAGGAGCAAAACGACGGGCAAAGGTCTTAGGCACAGCAATGCGATTGGGAAGCGTTTACTCGGGTCGATCAGGCGGTATCTTGGCGACGGCAAAACTCGCGATCAGAGACGATGTGCTGAGTATGACGATCGACAAAGCCTACAGCGACTTGGTGTCTGACACAGTCGAGCGCAGGCTAAGCCAACTGGCAGGCCTAATGCAACTGCAACCACGACTGACAATCGAATAAAATCGCGGCGCTACAATTCGAAGAGCCGGACTTGGCCGTTCTCAAAAGACAGAGCGAGCTTGCCGGAAAGCAGAGCGAGTGCCTTTCGTCCGAAAAGATCAAATCTCCACCCATTTAAGGCCGCGATATCGTCAGATGTCTCTCCGCGGGCCAAACGCTCAATATCTGCCGCATTCGCAATCAGCCGCGGAACAACGTTCGCTTCGTCGCTGACGGCTTTCAGCAAGACTTTCAGCATCTCTGGCGCGCCGGCGGGCATTTCGGGATTGTGCTGACGCTTAGGAAGTTTCGGCGCGTGTGCTTCAGGGTTCGAGACCGCTTGATAAACGGCGTCCATCAGACCTTCGGCATACTTGGACCGAATGAAGCCTTTCGGAACAGCGCGCAGGCGTTCGAACGCCTTCTCGGATTGCGGTTTCTGGTCAGCAATCTCCTGAATGGCATCATCTTTCAGAATGCGGCGGCGTGGTTTGTTAAACGCCTGAGCCTTTTCTTCACGCCAGCCTGCAACTGAAGCAAATACCGCCGCAGGTATGGCTGCGATAGGCGTGCATGGTGCGCTCCGTTTGGGAGGAGAAATAAAGGCGGCTTTTGGCGCTC
>JBCBGJ010000545.1:0-1706 GCA_038526925.1 Pseudomonadota bacterium | reverse complement strand
CCAGGTTCCAGGCCATCCATGAGCGTTGGATCGATGGCTTTAGCGCCTACTGGGCGGATCGACTGAGTTTTATCAAACAGGCGGCAGAGCATGTCGCCCAAACCAATACTGCCCGAAAAGAGGAGGGGGACCATGACTGACCAACCTGATTATGCCGAGAAATCGGTTCATCGCACCTTTATAGACGCGCCGATCCAGACGGTTTGGTCGATCTTGGTTGCGACTGATAAGCCATTGCCATTCTTCTTCGGCAGCATTTGCGAGACGACCGATGGCCTGAAACCTGGGGCGCAAATGCGGATGGTTCACCCCAATCGCAAGATTGCCATGGTGGTTGGAGAGGTCCTCGCGTTTGAGCCGCCTTACCGCTACAGCCACACGTTCAAGATGACGAACCTAAAAGATGATGCCTGTCAGGTTACCTACGAGCTTCGCGAAAAGGATGGCGGGACCGAGTTCGATTTGATCATCGAGCGGGCGATCGACGGTAGTGATCTGCATAAAGAGATGATTGGCGCTCAAGGGTTCATCGCTAAGAACCTCAAACTGCTCGCTGAGACCGGAAGGCCTGCTTTTAGCGGGAAAATGGTTACCCTAATGGCTCCGATGATGGCACTTTTCGCAAAGAAAGAGCAGCGGATCGAGCATTGGCCGCTTTAAACCTTTGGCTCAGACTCAAGGTTTGCATAAGAGCTTTGAGTGACGGCCAAGCCGCCCATGACGCGTCGCCAAATCAAGCGTCCGGGTTTCTGAAAGTGCCGGTTAGTTTCGCGCAGTTTGGTTGCGGCGATTTTGCGGACGATCGCGCGGCGAGCGCTGGGCTTCATCACGGATCCCGCGGCGATCCTCCGCCTTTTTCTGCGGAGCTTTCAAATCCGAGACGATAATATCGCCGGTTGTTTCGTCGGCATAGTCCAGACCCAGATTGTTGATCACAGACGTGAACTCTTCCAAATCGACCCGGCGATCTAGGTTTGGATCAAAACGAAAAGGGTTCGCGAGGCTATCATCGCGGGTCGGTAGGCCAGCGGCCCAGTCTTGTTGTTCGAGCGCCGTCAAATAGCCGTCCTGGTTTTGATCAGCGCTTTCGAAGGCGAGCGGAATACCAGCATCGATCTCTGTTGTGCTAATCCGGCCATTCTCATCCAGGTCGAACGTAATGAACAGTCCCGCACCGGGTTTTAGCCGCGTAGCTTTAGCTTGCTCTCGCAAGCCCTCCGAACGAATCTCGCCTTGTCCAGGCAGTCTCACAAGCTCATCATCATCGACTTGCGCCTGCGCAGTGAAGCACAAGCTTAGGGACGCCAAACTGGCGAGTGACACGGTTTTGATCATGAAAACTCCACTCAACGCTGCTTGCCATATAAGGCGGGTTTAGATGAACACCGCATGACGATTCTGTCAGTTCAACGGCCATAGTTTGGCGATCCGTTGCGAGAAGGCAAGAGATTGCCAGTTTTTAATGGATGTCGAAACGGCTTGACCGCGCTGTCGAGTCCCGGTCGAGAGATAAGTCTAAGAGTTGAGTATTGTTTCTGAACCTCAAGGCCGCAACTCAGTCGCGGTCCGATCACACGGAGGAATATCATGGGTAAGCGTGACGATCTGATCGCCAAGTATGCGAAGGATCTTGAAGAAAAGTGCGATATGAAGCCAGACATGAAATTGTTGACGGCGGTCCACATGCGATGGTAACCGCCGTCAAC
>JBCBGJ010000544.1:0-1711 GCA_038526925.1 Pseudomonadota bacterium | reverse complement strand
ATAGAGCTTTAGGGGGCATTTGGCGGGACGCAAATGTCGTGGAAGCGACACTAGAAAGCGAGTGAATTCAATATGTTGAGATTGACGGCGTTTGCCTTTTTTATCGCGCTCCTCTCCACATCTCCGGCGACCGCTCAACGCGGTGGTCCTGCGAGTGTGTTTGCTGATCCAGTCATAGAGCGTGAGTTTTCAAGAGATATTGAAGCACTCGGTACGCTCGAGCCCAATGAGCAAGTCGATCTATCTCTTAATGCCTCGGACCGTATCACAGCATTGTATTTCGATGATGGAGAGCGCGTGCGCCAAGGCAAGACGTTGCTTTCATTGGCGCAGAGAGAGCAATTAGCGCTCGTTGAATCTGCCGAGGCGAATGTTGAAGAAGCTGCGCGTCAGTTAGAGCGTGTCGTCAGGTTGGCAGACGCCGAAGCGGTCTCTCAGTCTGAACTGGACCGGGCACAGAGAGACCTTGATGCCGCTCAAGCAAACCTACGGGCGCTTCAATCGCGTCAAAAAGATCGAGTCCTCGTCGCCCCATTTGATGGTGTTCTGGGCTTTCGGCGTGTAAGCGTTGGCTCATTCGTTCGGCCCGGTGACGTCGTTGCAACGCTGATAGATGACAGTGAAATGAACCTGGACTTTGATGTCCCTTCAATCTTCACCCGATCCATACAACCTGGGACGGCCATAATTGCAGAAACCGATGACCTTCCTGGTGAGGTCTTCGAAGGCGTTATTGAAACGTTGGACAACCGTATCGATCCGGTAACGCGGGCTATTCGAGCGCGTGCTACGATCCCAAATATAGACCTCTTGCTGAGATCGGGCATGTTCATGCGTGTGACGGTGACCGCCGATCCGCGGGTAAGCCTAGCTATTCCCGAGGCGGCCGTGCAGCCTGTCGGTCCTAAGACATTCGTATGGCGTGTGTCAGCGGAAGACGGAACTCAAAAGGCGAGGCGCGTCGAAGTCGACTTAGGACAGCGGGCAGATGGGTTTATCGAAGTGGTCTCTGGATTGTCTCCAGAAGACAAGGTCATCACGGAAGGCATTATTCGTGTGCGAGAAGGATCGGAGCTACGTTTAAGAGAACGCACCATGCTCTCGCCTGAGGGAACAGTTGCCCGAGGTGGTGGCGGCGCAAATGGTTCTGCCGGCGCTGCGAACTAAGGGAGCTAGGCGATGCTGCTATCTGATACCGCCGTAAAGCGACCTGTATTCGCATCCGTGATCGCTTTGATTCTCGTCATTCTGGGGGTGGTTTCTTTCGATCGACTGAGCCTCCGTGAGTATCCAGATATTGATGCTCCGATCGTCACCATCGACACACGTTATCCTGGCGCTTCAGCGAGTGTGGTTGAGACCCGAATTACGCAAATCGTGGAAGATCGCATCGCGGGCGTTGAGGGGATCCGTTTTATCAACTCGAACTCACGGGACGGTCGCTCCAGCATTTCGATTGAGTTTGGCGTCAATCAAGATATCGACGTCGCCGCAAATGATATCCGAGACCGCATTTCTGGTGTGCTTGATAACTTACCGGAAGACGCAGACCCTCCGGAAGTTGAAAAAGCCGACTCAAACGATGACGTGATCATTTGGTTGAATCTTGCGGCAGAAAATCTGACGACGCCCGAGATCGTCGATCGATCCAGATGCGCAGCGCATAGTCTCTCGATCCTCCTACTCGAACGCGGGCAACCCCATCCAAAGC
>JBCBGJ010000543.1:0-1720 GCA_038526925.1 Pseudomonadota bacterium | reverse complement strand
CAATCCAAGCTTTGCCGGGTTCGCCCGCTCTTGCGTCGCAGCCCAAGCGCCCATAGCCGCTGGGAACGAGAAGCCGATGGAGCCGAGATAGCCGGACATAAGAACACGCTGCTGCCCTGTCGGCTCAAAATAGCGCCCGAACGAGTAAGTGTTGTTGCCGACATCCACGGGTAGGATGGCGTCCGCCGGCGCCGCTTTGGTCAGGGCCTCAAACAGTGCCGCAGCAGATACGCCTTTGCCGCGATCTTCGCCAACGCGGCTCACTTTCTCTGCTCGCCATAGTTTCCAGCGTTCGGCGACCTCGCCGCGTAAATCGATGGCTGCCCCTCCACCGCGCTCTATCTCGCCTTTGAGCAAATCGGCGGTAACCGCAACATCTCCCATCACAGGCACTGTCACCGGATGGCGCTTGGCGAGCCGCATAGGGTCGGTATCGACTTGGATCGTCGGCGCGCCCTCGTAAATGCCCGTATGATCCGAAAAGCTCGACCCAAACACCAAAAGCAGATCAGCTTCGTTCATGAACCAGCTCGCGATCGGGGTTCCAGATCTCCCCATCACACCAGCCGCTAGTGGGTGATCATCTCCGATTTGGCCTTTCGCCTTGAACGTCGTCGCAATTGGCGCCCCCAGCTGTTCGGCCAATGCGATGACGCTCTCCATGCCATTCAACGCGCCGTAGCCGACAATGATCATGGGACGCTTGGCCCCCTTCAATAGTTCCGCAGCTTCGTTCAATGCAGATGGTGGCGGTCCAATGCAAAGGTTCGCCATGCGCCCTTCAGGACCGTAGGCCTTTGCGTCCTTGGCGGCGGGCTTTGGTTGAACGTTATCAGGGAATACCAGGTGACCAACGCCGCGCTGCAAGATCGAGGTTTTGATGGCCTGGCTCATAAGAAGCGCGTGGTCGGAGGTTAGGTGCACCGTTTCTGAGAACTCAGCGACGGCCTCAAACGCAGCCTCCAAATCAATGTCTTGGAATGCGTGTACGCCCACAACTTGATCCTGTACCTGCCCCGTCAGTGCGAGAGCTGGCGCACCGTCCACTTTCGCGTCCCAGAGTCCGGTCAGCAGATTGGTCGCGCCGGGGCCTGCAATTGTCAGCGCCGCTGCCGGATGCCCCGTCAGTTTGCCATATCCGGAGACAGCGAAGGCAGCCGCACCTTTATGGCGTATGCCATAATAACGGAGGTTTCCGTCGGCCTCTTGGACCCGCAACGCATCCGCGAGACCTAAGTTCGAATGCCCGACCATGCCGAAAACGCTGGTCACGCCCCAATTGGTCATTGTTTCGGCCATGACATCCGCAATGGTTCGCTCACGAGGCGGCAGAGCGGGAACGCCGACATAGACTCCGTCTTCGCGAACATCCACGTCGAACATCTCTTGGCCGGTATCTTCGTGTCCGCCAGGAGGCTTGCCTGTGAGCGGATCAAAGTCCCATCCATGCCAAGGACACCGCAGCCAGCATTTATCATCCAGACCTTTCTCGATAGATCCCTCCCCAAGCGGGCCACCTTGGTGCGGACATTTATTGTCCATCGCCGCGTATTGACCCTCGAAATGAACCAAGGCGACAGATTGTGTTCCAGCCGTCGCCGACTTAACGCGCCCTTCGGTAACTTCGTCGGTTTCGGCAACTTTGTGCCAGATCAGTGTAGTCTTGTTTTCAGACATTTTGTGAACCCCTCGCTTGCTTTTTCGATAGGGCAGCGAAAAA
>JBCBGJ010000542.1:0-1731 GCA_038526925.1 Pseudomonadota bacterium | reverse complement strand
ATTTGTCAACGACAAGAAGCGCATTCTGCGCCACCATAGCATTCGCCTTAGCCTGATAGGGCAGCAACAGATTTCCCTCTGGCATCCCTGTGAGAATGGATACGGCCTCATCTGGCGTGGCGTATTTCGGTGCGAGCGACACTAGAGCGCCACCCCAAGAACTTTTTCCTCGATCGCCCGGATCGTCGCCTTGCTCCAACCTTCAGCCTTCGCTGTTTCACCGACGCGACCGGCCATCTTTTCACGCTCAGCAGCGATGATCGCTCGCTCGCGCTCGTCTGTGATCTTGGACGCCCCGGCAATATCCTTAAGCGCCTTCGCGAGATGCGAGAGATCGCGTGCATCCGGATCTTCGCCATCCTTCATGGCACTCGTCATCGATCGGAAAGCCAGCGACGAAAGAATCTGCGTCAGCATCCGATTGGTTTCACCATCGCGGAATGCGGGACCAACTTCGGCTGCGAGCGCTTCAGCCATTTGCTGCGCCTCGCGCATGTGCACGCCGATCTCTTCGACTTTTTTCGAGTGCCGACCAACCGCGCTGCGGCTGATCTCATAGTCGCGCTCAAGCAACCACTCGTGTAGCTCATCGATGGTGAACTTGCCGGACAGCATCAGCTGCTCAAGCTCTGAGCGATGCTGCTCGCTGACAAATAGATCAATCGTGGACCGGCGTGGCATGGCGTTATTCCCCTGCGCGCGGGCGCTTCACCCCTGGGTGGGACGCTGTCCCCTCTGAAACGTCCTGTCCACGCCCGGTCAGCGTAGCAACAAAGACGGTCTCGCCGATGATCTCAAGAGTCAGCAATTCTTGCTCAGCGAGCCATGTCAGATCACCTCGCACTTGATCGCGATTGGCCCGATGACCGTACTGATCAAGCGCCGCATCGAGAATGGAATCATTCGAGGAATGCCCAGGCGTCTCCGACAGCAAACGCAAAATGACAAGCCGCCGATCTTTGGTAACGTGCTCGTTGAAACTCATGACTTCGCGTCCCGGTTCATAAGGTATTCTGTGGTACGGGCCGTCTCTTTGATCAGCGCCCGCACATCCGACGCCAGCCCCTTCACATCACCGCTGACATCTTTGAGTTCCGCATGAAGCCCCGCCAGCTCTTTACGATCAGGCATATTTTTAAGCTGCCCTCGCATCTCCACGACGTCACGGTGGATCGCCTCCATTTCTTCGCGGCGGCTCTCGCCTGCTTTCTCAATGTCGGCCAATCTGTCCTCTATGGAATTGAATCGTCGGTCCGTTTCAACGCGCTCTTCTTTGAGCCGTTTTGTCACCCATCCGAAAACCGTGGCCACTCCGGCAATGACCGCGAGCAATACTTCAAGAGCGAGTTTCCCTAATCCGGCCAAGTCCATAGATTAAACTACCTTTTGCTGACCGGCCGCGCCCGCAATCCGATCGGTTGGACCGGCAAAGCGCGGGTTTCGGTTCGGGCCACGGTCACCGAACCACCAGAGCGTGGCCGCCGTTGCCGCGAATGTCGCCGTATTGATGATTTGCGGACGGTCAGCGTCGCTTGAGTAGAAAAAGACGAGCAGCGTGATTAGCCACAGCGCCATGGTCAGAACCGGCCGTGTCAGACCGCGCACCGCATTCACCCAGCGATAGCTTTCCCCGATTGCAGCTTCTGCCTTCAGCGACGCGCTCAGCCCGTCCCAACTGCCTTCCGCTTCAATCTTGGACAGCTCGGCTTCAGCCCGCTGACGATCAGCGGT
>JBCBGJ010000541.1:0-1740 GCA_038526925.1 Pseudomonadota bacterium | reverse complement strand
GTCATCTGTACATCGTCCGCCACCCGAAAAGCCGCTGTCTGGTACGGGAAATGGGTTATTCGCGATGGCGGCATTCCGGCGATGATGAAGGTCAGGCAGCACATCGATGCGCTCCGGGGCGGTGTGTGATCCGAGCCGAAGACCTTGACCAAGTTGACTTCACCGATCCGACGACAATCCGTCTGATCTCGACAGCCTATATCGACGAGCCAGCAATGGCGCCTTTGGCCGACGATGAAGACGATCTGGCAATCCTAGAAGAGATTGAAGGGCTGACGTCAGCGCGTCGGACGGTCACGCTTCCGATCCCGGGAGGGCTTGACCCCGCCGAGTTGCTGACCGCGGCGGCCGGGTATGGATGGACCTACATCAATGCCGCGTTCTGCTACACGCGGGCGACAGGCAACCGATTCAACGGGCCAGAACGTGGAGCCTGGTACGCAAGCTATGGAGAGGATGCGGCCTTGACTGCGCAGGCTGAAGTGTCCTGGCATCTGACGCGCGAATTGGAAGCGACGGGCGTCTTTGAGAATCTCACCGCCTATCGTGAATTGCTCGCTGGTTTCACGACGCGGCTGCATGATCTGGCAGGCAGGGAAGGGGAGGAGATCTTAAGCTCAGAACCTCGTATCGCCTATCCGATCGGCCAAAGACTCGCGCAAGACGTGCTGGGGTCAGGCGGCAATGGGCTGATCTATCCGTCGGCACGTCGTGACGGAGGGCGCTGCCTCGTCGCTTTCCGCCCACACCTGGTTCAGAACGTTCGCCAAGGCGACACCTGGACCTTCACTTGGAGAGGAGAGGCTACTCCCGAAATCACGCGCACATAGCAATCTCACCAGCAGCGCGTCCGGCGGAGAGCCGACATTCGCTGCAACTGCGTGGCCTCAAGGGTGACCCAGCAAAAGCCGCCATTCGACTAGAGGCCGAACCCAAGAATGCTGCGTTTTCTCCGATGGCAGGTTTGAGCCCAACCTGTGAATTCGGTTTTTTCGCTGCGAGCGCGCGCAGCGAGAATAATGCGGCATGAGCGAAAAAATCTATGCTGCCGTGCAGCGGATCAACTAGCCATCCGTGCATGCCGCAGCATGGATAAAGCGTCTAATTTGTGGGTCACGGACAAAACCGACCTAAAATTTTTATTTCTGGCTGACGCAACATAGCTTTGCGCTTTTGGCATGAGTATCGCCGCTTGGCAGCTCAAATCACCAATCCCGTCATTCAACATCGCATTTTGAAGAAAGCAGTCCGACCTCGACTTTATGCGTAGCGCCAAAACGAGCGGAGCACAGGTGAGAATGAAGCGACGCCTAGTCAAACGCTTGTGAGAGCTACTGGATATACGGAATCCGCTTAGTCCTGTGTATTCCAACGATGGGCGAGTGATGGAAGTTCCGTCCGCTATGGTTTGCCTTGGCAAGCGATTGGGCCAAACCCTGCCGCATGATTGCCAATCGAGAATTAAAACCGTTCTCGCGCGCTCAAAACGCATTGGATGATCGGCTCAGCGGATCACCCTCAGCCGGCATTGGTTACGTGTGGAACCCGCTTGCAAAGGCGCGCCCGCTGCATAGCGATTGGAAAACGTTAAAGCGGTCTGGATCACTTTGGGATCCCTTTTGCCGAACGCCAATTTATCCAAAGCGTCGCGTGCGCCCTTGGTTTGGTCCCGCCGCATATGATGCAGCATCGTCAGAAGGCTTCGCTCGTTTTCCAATCGCTATGCAGCGGGCGCGCCTT
>JBCBGJ010000540.1:0-1745 GCA_038526925.1 Pseudomonadota bacterium | reverse complement strand
CGATCCTGCTGCGCGGCCATTTCGGCGCGCAAGGCATTCACATCTCTCGCATTCGCGCGGAACTCTTTGGGCCGGAAGAGGAGAGCGATCTTTGACTTTTCATAATACCCATCCGGTGCAGGTTTGGGGGAGAACACACCGTTCACCCCGGCCTTGACTTGCGCGGGTCCAACAATCGGAACCAGTTGACTAAAGATCGGCCCGATCAGGGGCGAGCCTGCATACTTATTGTACCAAGCCTCTCCACCGCCGCCCCAATCGTGGCTGACCGGGGCTAATAAGACGAGACCCTGCACCTTATCCGGATAATCCAGCGCCAAGCGAAGCGCGACAGCACCGCCAAATGAGTGGCCAACAATCACGGCTTTCTCATTCGGTGCGAGTGCATCCAGTGCGCCCGCCATTTGTGCGGCCTGAACCTGCAGCGTTTCTGCATCCGCAGGCCGACCGGAATAGCCATGCCCCGGGCGATCCGCCATCAGCACGCGATGCGTGTCTGATAAGCGAGGGGCCAAAGTGTAATTAAATTCGCTCGCATTGGCCGATGCGCCGTGGATCATCAGAACGACAGGGCCATTTGTTCCAACCATTATAACGTGAACGTCCGCGCCATTTACCGGAACCAATTCTCCTTCAGGCGGATATTTGGCCTCAACACGGGAGGTATAGATCGCGCTATGCACACAGGCACTCAGCAGGCCCAGTGCAACAAAGGCCAACAAAATCATAAGCAGTTTCAAACGGGTCGTCCCTCTAATTCCTTTTTCAGGCGGGCCGTTGCCGCATTGGCACGCTGGAACAGAGGATAGATTTCCAGAGCCCTTTCGTAGGCCTCTAATGCTTCCTGTTTCGCACCGAGACTTTCCAGTACAGCGCCAAGGCCGCCCCATGCCCCAAAATGGCGGGGCTCAAGACGCAGCGCTTCATTCACATCACGCAGGGCTTCTGCGTAGTTTTCCTGCGCTAGAAAAATCGTCGCCCGGCGGTTCCACGCTTCTGCATAATTCGGTTGAATAGCGATCACACGGTCAAAAAGGGCTTGGGCGAGTTCAAGGTCACCTTGGGCCTGTGCATTGACCGCGCGTTCCATAACCAAATCAGCCGCATCAGACCCGCTCTCCATCCAGGCCGCCCAGATGTCTAGCGCAGTCGAGTTCGCATCGTCTTCGGTTTCAGCCGACTTCAAATCCTCGAACATCTGATCCGACGGACCAAAATCCGGCGTCGAAACAAAGATCAGTCCGGCAAAGGCGAGCGCTTTCAGCATGGTCTAACTATGGCATGGCTTTGTGTCGCGACAAGGGCTTAGATCAGACCGCGATTGGCTAGGTCTGCTTCGAGGCCTGTCGCGCCCTCGAAATGGTGCGTTTGGAAACCCAGCGCATTCGCAGCATCAATGTTCATGAAGCTGTCATCGATAAACAAAACCTCCGACGGATCAGGGTTCCCCATCCGCTGGAGTGTAATCTCGTAAATCTTTGGGTCCGGCTTCACGACTTTCTCTGCGCCAGAGACAACAATATCACGAAGAATTTTGATCACCGGAAACGTGTCAAACGTCTCATCCGCCTTCTCGGCCGGAATATTCGACAGGCCATAAAGCGGGATGCGATTTTCTTCTAAACGCGCGATCAGCTGCGGTGTTCCCGGCACATAGCCCGCAAACATATCCAGCCATCCGGTTTTCCAGGCTCTGATCTGGCTTTCATATTGAGGGTATTTCGCGATCAGCTTCGCTGCATTCT
>JBCBGJ010000539.1:0-1748 GCA_038526925.1 Pseudomonadota bacterium | reverse complement strand
GACGGTGCTGCGCAGCGCGTGTGAGACGCTCGCCGCCTCGGATGAGAGTTTGAAGCGCGCCTATGCCAAGGTGGGTCTTCCCAACTGGCGGCATCGATCCGCGACGTATCAAAGCCTTGCAATGATTGTTGTCTACCAGCTGATCTCGACAAAGGCAGCGGATGCGATCTGGGCGAGAGTCCTTGAGCGTCACCCTAACCTTTCCGCGAGCGATGTTCTAACCGATGACGCTGGCGCGCTTCTGGCGTGCGGTTTATCTCGGCCAAAGCTTGGTCATCTCATCGCGATTGCTGAGGCCGCCCAGAGCGGCGCACTCGATTTCAAGCGGCTCGCACATGATCCGATAGAGACCGCGCGAAAGACTCTGATATCGGTGCGCGGGATTGGACCATGGACGGCAGACACTTTTTTGATGACGGCGATTGGACATTTGGACGCTTTCCCGCACGGCGATGTGGGATTGATGGAGGCGCATAAACAACTGTCTGGCGCTGAAGCGCGACTGGCCTCAAAAGACTTTTCGAAGCTCGCGGAGGCCTGGCGTCCATATCGCGCTGTGGCGGCGCACCTCCTCTATGATTGGCTGCATTCAGTGCGCGACTAAACCGGCCGCACGCATTCAACCCTCCAAAATCACAGTTTTTGTTTTGCCCTAGACGAGCAAAGTGTTTGTCATATGATCGACACAGCGAATCGGTATTGCTGTTCGCGAGAGAGAAGGAGCGCCCGCTTTCAAGACGAAGGTTCGACAATCTAAGGCCCTCATGACGGAGGTTTCCGCTCATGGCTGAGGTCCTTTCCGCCCCGCCTAATGGCCGACCGGCTCTCGTATTGAACGCGGACTTCCGTCCCCTTTCATATTACCCCTTATCGCTGTGGCCCTGGCAGGATGTTGTCAAAGCCGTCTTCCTCGACCGCGTCGATATTATTGCTGAGTATGACCATTATGTCCGCAGCCCGAGCTTTGAGATGCGGCTGCCATCAGTCATCGCGCTTCGAGAGTTTGTTCGCCAAGATCGCGTTCCTGCCTTCACTCGCTTCAATGTCTTCCTGCGCGATGGGTTTAAATGCCAATATTGCGGCGCGACCGAGGATCTGACCTTCGACCACGTGATCCCGCGCTCTAGGGGTGGACGCACGACATGGGATAACATTGTGGCGGCGTGCTCGCCCTGTAATCTCAAAAAAGGTGGCCGTATGCCAAAGGATTGCGGCATGCATCCGACCCGGAAGCCAGATCGCCCGAGCAATTACTATCTCCAGGAAATGGGGCGTAAATTCCCGCCAAATCACTTGCATGAGACCTGGATGGATTACCTCTATTGGGACGTCGAACTGGACCGCTAGTCCGCCTTATCTCTGCTTTGCTTGTATCGCCCGTTTAAGTTTGCCAAACTCCAAGGCGGAGTGAGGGATTGGTATTATGTTGCAAGTGTTGCGATCCATATCGGATACGCTTGGCGTTGGCTTTTTGATCATGCAATTGATCAAGCTGATTGGCATGGTGTTTACGCTGGTGGGCCCGCTGAAATTCATATCGAGCCTATTCTCTGGGCTCTTCCCATTGATTGCCAGCTTCTTCAAAATCTCATTCGGGTGGACGATTAACGGCCTGGACGTCATGGCGGTCGCGATTGCTGTGTCGGGCACGCTGATCGTCTGGTCGTCGGTCGCTCGCGAGGAAGCGATGGGGACGAAATATATCTTCCGCTTTTTCCTGATCCCTTATGCCTTCTTGGTGATCCTGT
>JBCBGJ010000538.1:0-1767 GCA_038526925.1 Pseudomonadota bacterium | reverse complement strand
CTGCCTTTGATGCGGCCTCCATAGAGGCCAACTGGCCGGGCTGGCTGCGCACGATGATCACTGAAGCGCTCGGCGCGAAAGCCGCAGCGGCACTCGCTGAGGCCCAGACGCAGCTCGATCGGCAACCACTTTGCGTAGGACCGCGTTCAAAAAGCCTGTCGCGCGCTGGGCGCGCGGCCACATTTTAGCGGCGGCGACGGTCTCACCGACAACGGCGTGGTCTGGTGTCTCTAGCAGCCAAGCCTGGGCAGCACCGACCCTAAGCAGCGCACGCGATGGAGGCGTGGCTGTGTCGAGCGGCCGGTCCAAAAAAGGTGCGAGGCCCAAGTCTATCCGGCCAAGATGGCGCAGGACAGCGCTCGCCATTGCGCGGGCGAACCCGCGATCAGGACCGCTTAATTGGTCAAATGCATCCGTCGTTGCGAGCGCTTCATCGAGCGTTCGACGTTCTTCGAGCACCAGCATAAGAAGCTGCGCAGCGGCAAGGCGCGTTTTAGCGCCGCTCATGCGGTTTGGGCTTTTAATTTAGACAAGCGGATCTTTATCCCCAAGGGCCGGAAGCGCGGCGCGGCTGCACACTAGATGGTTCTACACCCATCTCTGCGGCGAGTCGTTGCAGCGCTTCAATCCGGTTTTGTGTCGCGGGATGCGTTGAAAACAGGCTGTCGCCGCGTTTCCCGGCAAGCGGGTTCATAATGTACATGTGCGCCATGGCGGGGTTCTGCTCAGCGCGTCGATTGACGGTAGAGCGGGCGCCGCGGTCGATCTTCGCGAGGGCAGAGGCGAGCCATAGCGGGTTGCCACAGATCTCAGCGCCGCGTTTGTCGGCTTCGTATTCGCGCGACCGGCTGATGGCCATTTGAACAAGGCCTGCCGCCATCGGAGCGAATATCATGATAGCGAGCCCCGTCAGCATGCCGCCGCGCTCTCGATTTGTGAAAAACAGTGCAAAGTTTGCGAGCATTCCAATCGCGCCAGCGATGGTTGCTGTGACGGTCATGGTGAGCGTGTCACGATTTTGGACATGTGCAAGCTCGTGCGCCATGACGCCTGCGGTTTCTTCGCGAGACAGAATGTTGAGAAGGCCTGTTGTCGCCGCAACTGCAGCGTTTTGTGGATCTCTGCCGGTCGCGAAGGCGTTCGGCTGTTGTGTATCGATGATATAGATTTTCGGCTCCGGCATGCCTGCGGATCGAGCCAAAGCTTTCGTATCCTGAACGAACGTTCTTATGATTGGACTGCGTTCAGCATCGTCAACTTGCCGAGCGCCCTGCATGCGCAGAACGATTTTGTCCGCGTTCCAGTAAGAGAACAGGTTCATCCCCGCTGCGATCACAAAAGCGATTCCCATCCCCATAGGCCCACCGACGAGATAGCCGACCGCCATAAACAAGGCAGTCAACGCGGCGAGTAGCATAAAGGTCTTGGCAGTTCCCATGTGATCAGGCTCCTTGCACGTGAGGGTTGAGGACTTACCTCTTGGAGGCGAATATATATGTATTAGTTAACAGAGCTGGGAGTCTTGTTCATGTCAGATGAAAAATTCGTCACGAAAAAAGAGCTTAGCCCAGCCGCTCAGCGCGCATTGGCTGAAGCCGAAGCGCGGCGCGCTGCGCAAGAGGCGAAAGAAGCGGAACTCGAAGACCAACGCTCAGGCGAAAAAGGCGGTCCTAAAGAGGAACGTGTCCGCTATGGCGACTGGGAAAAAGCCGGCCGCGCTGTCGATTTCTGATCGAGAAACCTAAATCGATCGTGGATTAGTCCAAT
>JBCBGJ010000537.1:0-1772 GCA_038526925.1 Pseudomonadota bacterium | reverse complement strand
CTTACTCATAAGAATTCAAATGAAAAAGGCCCATCAGCCTTAAGCGTATTCCCCACCAAACCATTATTGAATCTACACGTGCGCCTTTGCAGTTGCTATGTAGCCAGCGTAACAACTATGAACTTGCAGTCAGTTCAAGCTAAAAACAATGAATTGGTTGGCATTTTGCATTGCGTTGGGTGCGTTTGAGCTTTTGAACACTCAAAAATTTATCAATTTCGGCCCTCCCAAACGGATTTGACGATGAGCACAACTGAACCTGATCAAACTGCTCGTCAAACGCATGGCGAGGACAACCATCTCGCGGATGGTGGTCTGATCCTCATCAGTCGCGTAATTGCGCAGGGATCCAGTTTCCTAATCTTTCTTGTGGCCGTTCAATTCCTGACAAAGGGCGAGTTCGGCCAATTCGCCGTTGCGAGTTCAACTGCGATTATGATGCTGCAAATCGCAAGAACCGGGTGGGGTCAATATATTCTTGCTGGCCGCGTCGAGAGCGAGCAGATCGGGTTCATTTTCGCGGTCGCCCTCATCTGGGGGACGATATTCAGCCTTATCGGGGTCTGCGTGGGCTTGCTCGTGGCAGCTTTGATGTCAGATCCGACACTCGGTTATGTGATCGCCCTGATCGCCCTAACGATCGCGCCAGCCTGCTATGCAAATGTGAACTCATCAACCATGATCCGAAATGGACAAGTTCGGTATACGGCCATCATCTGGATCGTGGCTGAACTCGCCGCATTGGCCGTCGGTATCGCAACGCTCTTCATGGGATGGAAGGAGTATGGCCTGGTCGCGAGCCGGTTGGCGGCATCCATCATCATGGTCTTTGGAAATCTCATTTTCAATAAAGCGATCCCCACACTGAAACGCGTCGACGGGTTGTTTAAAGATGCGACGAAATTCTATCGAGATTTGCTTGGCTCGGTCATGCTCGGCTTTGCGGGCGCAAACTCGGGCTTGTACATTGTCGGCTTCATGTTTGGGGAAGCCGCAGCGGGCGCTTACAGGGCTGCGACGCGTTTTTCAGCAGCGATCAAAGAGTTCATTTGGGAACCAAGCGGCATTTTAGCTTGGAAGAACATCCCCCCTTCTGACGCAGAACTGGCGAGCGGAATCGATAAGACCAAGGTCGTTGGAGAGCGCTTCATGTCGTTCTCACGAGTGTTCTCGTTGATTGTGTGTCCGCTGATGTTAGGCGCCGCCGCCGTGTCGAGTGAACTGACCGCGATTCTGTTGGGTCCCGAGTGGCAGGATGTCGGTCCGATGTTCATGTTGCTTACAATCACAAATCTCGTCTGGCTGCCATTTTACGTCTCAAACTCGGTTTTTGCGGCTCTGGATGCATCTTCTAAGATCTTCAAGCTCCAGCTCATTCACCTGGTCGTCTATTTCATTGGATTGTTCGCAATTGGTTGGTACAGCCCAGTCGTTGCAGCAGCGGTTCATATCCCGCCCGCGGTTGTCATGCTCGCACTCGCCTTCCAGGAGGTTGCCAAACTCCTGGACCGACCGAGATCCGATATTGTGAGTCCGTTTGCAGGGCCTTTCATGTGCGCTGCCGCAATGATGGCGGTGGTGTTCGGTGCGCGCTCGATCATCGTCCAATATGACCTCGGCGCAGTCTTGCAGCTGACAACATTGGTTTTGATTGGGGCGACATCTTATATCGCTCTAGTGGTAGTGTTCTGCCGCGCGGTAACAATCGAGGCTGTAAACGCGCGGCAGAACACTACCACTAGAGCGATATAAGATGTCGCCCCAATCAAAAC
>JBCBGJ010000536.1:0-1773 GCA_038526925.1 Pseudomonadota bacterium | reverse complement strand
CACAGAGGCGCGTCAATCAGCGCGTCCCCTACGTAACTTGTTGACAAAGTGTCACACGTACCTCTGTGTGACATATGTTACACTGGCAAAATTTTGAAACGCGCGCCTCGAGTGGCAGTCGTTTCAAGGGAAAGAGAAGAATAATGGCTGGCTCGTCTGCCCTAGTACTTTTTTCAGGAGGCCAGGACTCAACCATTTGTCTTGCTTATGCGTTGGCCCGATATGACCGAATCGAAACGATTGGTTTTGACTATGGTCAAAGGCATTCCATTGAACTCGATTGCCGACCGAAAGTTTTAGACGCGCTTCGGAAAAAGTTTCCTGATTGGTCAAACAAGCTGGGCGAGGATCATGTTTGTGATCTTTCAGTTCTAGGCGACATTAGCGAAACCGCGATGACGTCAGAGACTGAGATCGTGATCGCTGAGAACGGGCTCCCAAACACATTTGTTCCTGGTCGAAATCTTCTGTTCCTCACGATGGCAGGGGCACTGGCATGGCGACGCGGCCTTAAAACGCTCGTCGGCGGCATGTGCGAGACCGACTATTCGGGCTATCCCGATTGCCGGAGAGAAACACTCGATGCGCAGGAACTGACCTTATCTCGCGGTATGGATCGACCGTTCACGATCGAGACGCCGCTGATGTGGCTCGACAAAGCCGAAACCTGGGAGCTTGCAGAAGAGCTTGGGGGGCGGAAACTCGTCGATCTGGTGATTGAGGAAACCCATACATGCTATCTTGGTGATCGCACGCATCGCCATGAGTGGGGATATGGCTGCGGAACCTGCCCAGCCTGTGAGCTTCGCGCTAACGGATATCAGAAGTGGTGTGCTAAGGTCCCTGCATGAAGACCTACTCTGTCAAAGAAGCATATGTGACTTTGCAAGGCGAAGGCGCGCAAACCGGCCGTGCGGCCGTCTTTTTGCGGTTCGCGGGCTGCAATCTGTGGTCCGGACTGGAGCGAGATCGCGCCAGTGCAGTCTGCAATTTTTGCGATACGGATTTTGTCGGCACCGACGGTGAGAATGGCGGGAAGTTCCCTGGCCCGGATGCCCTCGCTGAGCACGTAAAGTCAGTCTGGGATGCGGAAGCCCCCATGGGCGGCGCGCCTTATGTTATTTGCACTGGCGGCGAACCTCTTTTGCAGCTCGATTCATCTGCGATTGCGGCGATTAAGGCTGCCGGGTTTGAGATTGGCATCGAGACAAATGGGACGCTGGTCGCGCCTGACGGCCTCGACTGGATTTGCGTGAGTCCCAAGGCAAATGCGCCCGTGAAGCAAGTCTCTGGAAATGAGCTGAAGCTCGTCTTTCCGCAGGATGCGCCAGAGGCGCAGCCCTCACAATTTGAAAGCTTGCAGTTTCAACACTTTTTTCTCCAACCTAAAGATGATACGGCGCACGCCCAGAACATCGCGGCGACCGCCGCTTATTGTATGAAGCACCCGAAATGGCGATTGAGCTTACAAACACACAAACTGATCGGCCTACCGTAGCGGTCGAAGGCCAGGTTTTCGAGATCACGAAAGCGGTCTCATTCGAGGCTGCTCATTATATGGGCGGGAAGCCGGAAGGACATCCGTATCGCAACGTTCATGGTCACTCGTTCCGCTTGGAAGCAACCGTCGCTGGAACCGTGAAACCCGGTGAAGAATGGGTTCAAGACTTCTCTGAGCTCGCCGCCACTTTGAGCGAGACAGCCAATAAGCTTGATCACTGTCTCTTAAACGAGATCGAAGGTTTGGAAGTGCCAACGCTTGAACGGATCGCG
>JBCBGJ010000535.1:0-1775 GCA_038526925.1 Pseudomonadota bacterium | reverse complement strand
GAGTTCATAGGCTTCCGCTTCATAACGGGCCATAGACTGATTAAACTCCGTCCTCGCGCGCTACGGAATTCAAGTCGCGCCGATGGATGACACGATCCTGCTCAGCTTTGTCATGAACGCGGGCAAGCACAATCACGGCATGGACGAGCTTTCCGAACGTTATTTCCACCATACGCCGCTCTCTTTCAAAGACGTCTGCGGAACCGGTAAAAAGCAGATTACGTTCGACCGCGTCCCGCTGGACCGAGCAACGGAATATGCCGCCGAAGATGCAGATGTGACGCTGCGCCTCTGGCTCGACAGCAAGTCCCGCCTGCACAAAGAACGCGTGACGACAGTCTATGAGACCCTGGAGCGACCGCTGGTGCACGTTCTGTCGGACATGGAAGCAAATGGCATCAAAGTCGATCGCGACCATCTCTCGCGCCTCTCGGCGGAGTTTAATCAGTCTATGGCCCGTTATGAAGCGGAAGCCTATGAACTCGCGGGACATGAATTTAATCTCGGCAGCCCGAAACAACTCGGCGAGATCCTTTTTGACGAGATGGGCCTTGAAGGCGGAAAAAAGACAAAAACCGGTGCCTGGCAAACCGGCGCGGATATTCTCGAAGACTTAGCGGCTGAAGGCCATGACCTGCCCCGCGCCGTGATAAATTGGCGGACGGTTTCTAAGCTGCGCTCGACCTATACTGAGACTCTCCAGCAGCAAATCAGCCCGCGCACCGGCCGCGTCCACACCAATTACGGTATGACTGGCGCTCAGACCGGGCGGCTTTCATCGAACGATCCGAACCTGCAAAACATCCCGATCCGGACCGAAGAGGGTCGCAAGATCCGCGAAGCCTTCATTCCGGAGCCTGGCAATGTTCTGATCAGCGCAGATTACAGCCAGATCGAACTGCGCCTACTGGCCCATATTGCCGAGATTGATGCGCTGAAAGAGGCGTTCAATCAGGGACTCGATATCCATGCGATGACGGCGAGTGAGATGTTCGACACGCCTATCGAAGGGATGGATCCGATGATCCGCCGCCGCGCGAAAGCCATCAACTTTGGCATTATTTACGGCATCTCTGCCTTTGGGCTCGCGCGTCAGCTCTCAATCCCCCGCGATGAAGCCTCGGCCTATATCAAAACCTATTTCAAACGCTTCCCGGGCATCAAAGCCTATATGGACGAAACCAAAAAATATGCCGCCGAGCATGAACGGGTTGAGACAATTTTTGGCCGCGTCCTGCACTTGAAAGGCATCAAGTCGAAGGGCCCTCAGCGCGGCTTTGCCGAACGCCAAGCGATCAACGCACCGATCCAAGGGTCTGCCGCTGACATTATCAAACGCGCGATGATTCAAATGCCAGGCGCGCTGGAAAAGGCCGGCTTAAGCGCAAAAATGCTTCTGCAAGTGCATGACGAACTCATCTTCGAAGCGCCTGAAATCGAAGCGGAGAAAACCATTGAGGTCGTTCGCACCACAATGGAACGGGCCCCGCTGCCCGCCCTCAGCCTGAGCGTCCCGCTCGTGGTCGAAGCCGACACCGGAACAAACTGGGCCGAAGCGCACTAGTCTTTGGGATGGTGCGCCTCTGGGGCTGGTGACGCTTAAAGCACAGCTGTTCTACCGAGCGTCATTCGGCCTGTTCAAATAGAGGATCAATTCAGCGGCGAGGTCCTCCACGCCGTGGTTGCGCGCGGGCGTAAAGCCAAATCGGGTCAGAACCAAATTCTCGGATGGAATCACAAGAACCACCTGCCCCTGATACCCGCCCATATAATAG
>JBCBGJ010000534.1:0-1784 GCA_038526925.1 Pseudomonadota bacterium | reverse complement strand
AGATGCCCGCTAACGGCCAACCTGCAAATGACCAACTAAAAGCTCTTGCCAAGGGGCCGCCGTCCACAGATGCTCGCCGAGCGGACGTATTGACGACTCAATTGTTCGAAGTTTCCCCAATAGGGCGTATCATTCAGCATAAGCTCGTTTAACATGGATCACTCCGCGACTTAGGCGCGCGTAGAATTATCGAAGCAAATCAATCAGCGCATTTATGCCCTTGGAAATTTGCTCTATAGATGGCTGGGCATACCCGAGAATCAGAGCGTTTCGCGATTGAGCTAGGTTGATATCATATCTAGAAACACACGGTATCAGTATCCCTAAGCGCTCGAGGTCCTTTGAGACTTCGGCGGCCTTAAATGGTTCTTGAATCTCCAAAAGGGCACTTAGACCGGAATCGATCCCAGACAGCCTGGCATGGTCACCTAGTAACTCTGCAACCACTCGGCGTTTTTTCTTGTACAGGCGGCGCGTTCTCAAAACATGCCGCTCGTACTCACCCTCTTCAATAAAATTGGCCAGCGCGCGCTGAATCAGTTCATTCGGAGCATACTCGGATATCGTCCGCTGTGCTGCCATAGCGTCGATCACATCCTCAGGGCCCGCGGCAAAACCGATGCGAAGCCCAGGAAACATCGTTTTAGAAAACGTGCCGCAATAGATTACAGAATTCGGCGCCATTGCCGCCAACGGAGCGAGCGGCGAAACATCAAAACGAAACTCGCCATCATAGTCATCCTCGACGATTAAAGCCCCTCGCGCCTCAGCCCAATTGATCAATTCTCGTCGCCGTTGCAAACTCAGCCGACTTCCGATTGGAAACTGATGCGAAGGCGTCACATAGGCCAGTCCACCCATTTGTCCGTCAAAAGGGAGATCGTCGGTAACTATTCCGTTCTCGTCGATTTCGCAGAAGTGCATTTTTGCCCGCGTTCTGGAGAACACCTGCCTCGCAAGTGGGTATCCTGGATTCTCGAAGACGGCGGTTGTTTGATCGCTAAGAAGTAGCAATGCCAAAAGATCCATAGCGTGCACGGCTCCGTTGGTGACAATAAAATTGTCCGGAGACACCGACAAACCTCTGGCGCGCCGCAAATAATCTGAAAGAACTCTGCGAAGATACAATGTTCCCTTTGGATCGCCATAATCACTCTGAGGGAGGCTGCTTGTGGCCGCAGACATACATCTGCGCCAGGCGTTCAAGGGAAAGGCTTCTAGCGATGGTCGACAAGGCCTGAAGTCTATTCTAGCTTTCTTTGGTAGATCAATGTCAGGCTCGGCTACAGGAGTTACGTAGCCGATCGGCGAGGATAGACTCTTGATCGGTTCTTCTTGGATGTATCGAGCCTCGTCGGCAACAAATGTTCCTGCGCCAGTTCGTGCCTCCAAGAGGCCTTCTGCGACAAGTAACTCAATCGCTGTCGCAATCGTTCCTCGAGCAAGTCGAAGCTCTTTAGCCAGTTGGCGAGTCGCCGGCAGTTTGTCACCAGGTGACAGTTTTCCATCGCCGATCGCTGTCCGAATCTGAGCTGACAGCTGACTGGCGAGTCGCCCTTTTGAGGGATCTATCTCCCAGTTAATTTGAACACCTTTGATTTTCTTACCTCTCAATTGGACTACTCATTTAGATCAATTTTGGACCATCTATTAGGCCGATTTTTGCGGCAAATCTAGATGGCAATCAATTGAGGAACGGAAATGATGTCGATTGAGGGGTAAGAAAATCAAAGGTGTTCAAATTAACTGGGAGATAGATCCCTCAAAAGGGCGACTCGCCAGTC
>JBCBGJ010000533.1:0-1800 GCA_038526925.1 Pseudomonadota bacterium | reverse complement strand
CCCATGGGCTAGACCCGGAGCTTTCCATGCGTCTGGCGCGTAAAACAGTCGAAGGCGCCGGAGCACTGATGGAAGGGTCAGAGGAAGATGCAGCAACCCTGCGCAAGAATGTCACCTCCCCGAACGGAGTGACGCAGGCCGCGCTTGAAGTCTTGATGTTGCCCGAAGCCATGCCATCTGTCTTTGAGAAAGCCGTCGGCGCGGCGATTGCCCGCGACATCGCACTCTCTAAGGAGACTGAATGACCCAGGATGAGATCATCGAAGCCGGCATCAAGGCGGCGTTCAAGCTCGCGGAAACTGGCAAGTGGGGCGACCTTACGCTTGCGCAGATCGCCGACGAAGCGGGCCTCAACCTTAAGGACTTCCACGGCGTCGCGGACAAGGATGATCTGTCTGCTCGGGTCGAGAAGGTGTTTGATGCCGGGATGAGTGAAGAACCGGTCGATACCGATGAAACCGCTCGTACCCGCCTGTTTGATGTCATTATGCTTCGCTTCGAAACCATGGAAGAGGTCCGCGACGGGGCGATGTCTTACTTGCGATGGCGAGATCGATCGTTGGATGGCTTAGCGCTTCGACTAAAGGCCCGAGCTCAAACCGCGAAATGGGCTTTGGCGTGTGCAGGCTTAGACGGCTCGAGCTCGATCCCACGCGGTGTTCAGATCGCGGCCTTAGGCTGGGCGATCTCGCAGGCTGAACGCGCTTGGCGCGAGGAAACAAGCCCAGACCTCAGCCGTACAATGGCTGCTCTAGATGCTGAACTGATCAAGATTGAAGAGCGGGCGGCTTGGATTAAGAATCGCGGACGCAAGCCGAAATCTGACGCACCTGCCGAAGAAGACGCCTAGTAAGGCAGTCGGAGCCGAACGCGCAGCCCGCCCATCGGACTATCCTCAAGACGAATGTCGCCGCCATGCGCACGTGCAAAATCGCGGGCGAGGGTTAGCCCCAGCCCTGTGCCGGCGACGTTTTGAGAGCGTGCATCGTCGAGGCGGTGGAATGGGCGGAACGCGTCTTCGCGCTGATCTGCGGGAATGCCTGGACCATCATCATCGAACAAAATCTCTGCCATGCGCGGCCCCTTGACCAGCCGCACCTCGCAGCGCGTTCCGTAGCCGACACCGTTTGTCATCAAATTTGTCAGCGTACGCGTCAGCGCCATTGGGCGCACGGTGACGGAGATCTCAGTTGCTTCGATCACTTTGGCGCCATCAATGCGTTCAGCAACCGTGCGGGCGATATGATCCAGTCTGAGGGCTTCGGCGCGCTCTCCTTCTTCGCCGCTCGCAAATGCCAAATACTCATCAAGCATTTTGGACATATCATCGAGATCGGTTCGCGCCCCGGTGATTTCTTCGGTTTGCTCCATCATCGCCAATTGGAGTTTGAGGCGGGTTAGCGGCGTCCGCAGGTCGTGGCTCACGCCAGCAAGCATCGCCGTGCGCTGATCTGTAAACGCCATCAGACGCGCCCGCATATCGGTGACGGCGCGCGCCGCGTCTCTGATCTCTGTTGCCCCGCTTGGTCTAAAGCCTGGGACGTCGCGCCCACGCCCAAAAGCTTTAGCCGCCTCGGTCAGACGCAGAATGGAGCGCACTTGATTTCGCAGGAATGCAAAGGCCAGCCCGAGCATAATCAACGCGCCGAATAGGACCCAAACAATCGTGAAGTGCGTGTTTGCGGCCAAAGCGCGCTTTCTGTCGATTAAGACCCGAACAATGCCCGTTTCGACATTAATTCGGAAATCCAGGACGCGTCCGCTTTGAATGGTCCGGACCTCGACAGTATGTTGGGTCAC
>JBCBGJ010000532.1:0-1806 GCA_038526925.1 Pseudomonadota bacterium | reverse complement strand
GTGAGATTCAAAACCTCTCAGAAGGGAGCGTTTCTGAGTGGGAAGATCGGTTAGCTTTGGCATCTGATGCCCGCGCCGCATGGATGGAGACACGCTGGCAAGCCGAAACGCCCGGGATTGCATCAGCGAATGTTCAAAAACACCTCACAGAGCTCACACGTGATATTGGCCTGGAAAGCGTTCGCTTGTCCGTCGCCAGCGATCCGATTTCTACCGGTGACAATGATTTACTGCGCTTTGAGGTGACCGGACTGGGCGGCGCAAACGTGCTCTCCGAGCTGTTGGTTACGTTGAGCGTTTCGCCGAAAACGATCTTGGTCACTGATATCTCTGCGCCCGTTCGAAGAGACCAGAAGACCCGTTTGTCTGTCGCGGGATACGTTCCGTATTTGACCTCTTTACCTGAAGAGGAGCGCACGCAATGAGCCTCAGGTTCATCATTCTACTTGGCGCGATGGCTGCTGGCGGCGTCGTGGGATCTGTAATTTTAGAGAATGGGGGCGCCACGGGCGCAGCGGATCAATCTGCAACTGATACCTGGCGGCAGCCGACGCCACCGATCAACTATTCTAACTCAAGCGATCGCTTTTTGACGGCTTTAAGCTCAGGACGCCTGTTCCCAAATACAGTCGCGCGAAGCGCTTCCATCGGAAACGACCCAGAGTCGGTGTTAGAGGAAAACAGTGGACCGACGATCTTTCCAACTCTGATTTCTGTGTCACGGCGCGATGGCACATTCATCGCAACCGTTGCTTTCGATAACGGGCAACAGGCCTTTGTCGAAAAAGGTGATTTACTTGTTGATGACTGGACGGTTGCAGAGCTTTCCAGCGATGCGCTAGTTGCTCAACTCGGCAGCGATTATATCAACATTCCGCTGTTTTTGACCGATTGAGGCGTGTCACGCTCAAACGTTTCGCTCGTTCTTAAAAATCAAAAGCGCCAACCTCTTCGCCGAGATTGAGATCTTGGCGGCGTGGCGTTCGCATGCCGACCCACCCCACCTTCGCAAGCCAATGTAGCGTGGAGTTATCTTCTGTTCGCAAACGAATAGCGACTGGGAGCGGTGGGAGCGGATACTCGTTAGACTCATCAAAAGGCCCCGGATCTGGAAAGTCCGCAGGCGGCCAGGCAGACGTCCAAACAGCGTTCTGTCCCAAATAATCTATGCGCGCAGGGCTCTCGAAGCGAGCTAATCGCATTTCTTGGCCGTCTGACCAGAAATACAAAGCCCGGCCATCTTCTCGAAGTTCAAACACAAAGGGTTGCATACCTTGTGCGCTGGCAAACAACACGCTCGTCGTAAGCCCTTGAAATCGGGTCGGTTCACCTAAAAACTGATATGCATCGGGCTCTTCCGGCCAAGCAGGCACAAGCGTTTCCACAACGCGCTCGAACCCATTTCGAACAATCTGCTCGTCGAAGACTTCTGCGCTCTTTGTTTCGACGCGATCTACGAGATCCATTTGAAACAGCAGCGATCGGAAAATTACCGCCGACGTGATCGCAAGTATCGTCAGCGTTACGAGAACCTCCAGCAGGCTAAATCCGGCTTGCGATACCCGGATTGGCAAGGCGGATCGTTCCCGGAACGAAGGAGGTAATAGGTCTTTTTGCATGACTATAACTGTACGTGAGGCACCGATAACCAATCAGATATATCGACATCTATCATATCACACAGCGAACCCAAATCCTCGCTATACAGATCTTGCAGATAGGCAAAGTTGCGTTCAAGCCCCTTTGAAGCAGAAAGACTGCTCGGATTGACGTTCTCATCGATCGGCTCGAACTCCATTGCATCGA
>JBCBGJ010000531.1:0-1823 GCA_038526925.1 Pseudomonadota bacterium | reverse complement strand
GCCCGCCGCGTCATGGGAGATCGACCAAGGCGATCTTTTTGACGGGCTGGACACGAACGATGTCTGACAGGCTCAAGCGGATTGCAGGGGCGCTATGCGCCTCCTGCTCTGAACTTTCGCCGATACGGGGGAAATCTGTGTGCTGGTTCATGTCTGGGCCTCGTTCGTGTCCAGCCCGTCAAAAAGATCGCCTTGGTCGATCTCCCATGACGCGGCGGGCAGGGGGTCAACCCCTGATGTTTCAATGGTGACTTTCGATTGACGTTCGCGCTTGCCGCCCGAATCCGTGCGGTAGGTCTCACCGATGAGAACGTGAAAGCGGTTCGGTTGCTCTGGATCGCTGGTCAGGCAGTAGCGCTTGGCTGAGCCTTTTCGGCCCAACCATTGCGCGTGGTTTTCCTCGCTACGCAGGTATTCGATACAGTCCAGAATGTTGCGCTTGTCGGCGGCTGTGATGTGCAGCCCTTCGATCAAACGGACGGCGGGCCTCACGGTCCTCCCTCCGTCCAGTCGTCCGCCCATGCGTCCATGGTCGCGATGGCCCTGCCTTCCGGGTCGGTCAAGGTCAGGTCGGGCTTTATTGCCGCCGCGTTGTGGTGGTCCTTACCAAACATGCGCAGGATGTTTTCATCCGCTGAAAAAACAACGCTCTTGCTCGTTTCATAGTCCGCTTCCAGCTTGAAAAGCCTCTCTGCCATGACGGTTCTCCTTTGTGGTGTCGCTTGGGTCTGTTGCCCAATGGGATCAGGTTTCAGGCACCGCGCTTGTCGCGGCTGTCCTGCAAACCTGTTCACGGCGAGTGCGGAGGGGGGCGAGAAAACGTCCCTCAATGGGGCGGGGGATCACCCGGCAACGCAGCCCGTAGGGACCGTTGTTGGGGAAACCCCATTGAGGGACTTTTCCGAGGGGGGAGGCAGCGCCTCCACCCTAAACGTCCCGCAGCGGCGTTCGGCTTGACCGAACCCCAAGGGACCAGGAAAGATCAGATCATGGTGTCCAGAGGTGCGAACGCTACGACGCGAACAAAAGTAAGGTTCCGAACACGCACATCATGCCACCTGAAATGCGCTGAAACACCGGGATCTTGTCGGCAGCAAATGCTGCGGCAACACTGCCACCAAGCGCATATGCGAAGATGGCGACGGCCTCCATGATGAGGAACGCCGCGCCAAGCATCGCGTAGCTTTGCCAGTATGCGTCCAGGATGACGAACTGTGGAAAGAATGCAGCGAAGGTCAAAATGGCTTTGGGGTTGCTGATAGCCAACAAGGCTTCCCGTTTGAAAGCGATCCTCATTGAAACGGACCTATCCAGAAACTCTTCCGGGTTGAGTGTCTTTGCACTTCGCCAAAGCGCGATGCCGAGCCATATAAGGTAGGCAGCGCCGATAAATTTGGCGATGCCGTAAACGACCTCGGATGTCGTCAACAGAAGACCCAAACCCAATGCACTCGCTGCGATCATTGGAACAAAAACGATCAATCTAGCGATTGCTGCCTTCTGGGCGAAGGGAACGCCAGATTTTGCACCATGGGTCATCGCCAATAGGTTGCTTGGCCCACAGGCCATGTTCAGCGCGAAACAGGCGGGCAGAAAGATGAACCAATCAATCATCGCGGGGAATGATCCTACTCGCCCAAAGCGGCAATGAGCGTATCCGCAATAAGATCGCATTCGGCGAGTGTCAGGCGAGCTGGCAGCCGTAGATCGCAAGCACGCATCAACATCGCGCGGGTCTGCGGAAGGTCGGGTACATCGTTCAAGAAACCCCAATTCCAGTACGCACGCGAATTGTTCTTGGACCGGCCAAAGACCTGAATTTG
>JBCBGJ010000530.1:0-1833 GCA_038526925.1 Pseudomonadota bacterium | reverse complement strand
GACCAGGACCTCTCCAGCGTCAGCATGATGAACCGCGCGATGGATCGCGCGGTTCATCATGCTGACGCTGGAGAGGTCCTGGTCGTTGATGGCGGCGGCGCGGAGCGGTTCGGCCCGTTCGGAGACCTGCTCGCCGATGGGTGCCTCGCCAAGGGCATGGTTGGCGCCGTCTTCGATTGCACGATCCGCGACAGCGCCGATATCGCGACCCTCGGTTTTCAGGTGTTTTGCCGAGGCTTTCATCCTGAAGCGACCGCCAAGACGGACCGCGGCGACATAGACGTCCCGGTCGTTCTTGGAGGGGTCACTGTCCATCCCGGTGATATCGTTGTGGGCGACGACGATGGCGTCGTGGTGATCCCCGGCGATGCGGCCTCTGAGGTGCTAACCAAGGTCGCCGCTGTCGCCGCCCGCGAAGAGACGATCCGCGCACGCATTCACGCAGGGAAAACCACATTGGAAATCTTTGAACTGGACCCATAGGCCCGACCAAAACAACAAGAGGATACGATGGACAGACCTGACACTTTCTTCAATTTCGCTGACCTGAGCGACGGCATCACCCGCACATTGGCTGAGGGCATTGAAACCCGCGTCTTCCCGGGCGAGCAGGCGATGTTTTCCGTCGTCAGCTTTGAGCCCGGAAGCGAAGGATCGATCCACTCGCACCCCGAGGAGCAATGGGGCGTGCTGCTTGAGGGCAGCGGCACCCGAATCCAGGACGGCGTTGACGTGCCGGTTGGGCCGGGCGACTTCTGGCTCACGCCGGGCGGAGTCGAACACGGCTTCAAGGCCGGCCCGGACGGCGCGAAGGTGCTCGATGTCTTCGCCCCACCGCGCGAAGCCTATCGCAAGTCAGGTTCAGGGTTTGCAGCATAGTTTCGGCTCCTGCGGAACCCCTTGTCTTGGGAACTGGACATCAAAGTTTCCATGACGAAGGGCAGATTTAGCCCGCACGGTACCCGTTCGCCAACTGCTCGATTTTGCGCCTGCGGCGAATGGCCGGAATGCGAGCTGCGATTGCAGCATATTCGTTGGCTGCTGAACGTCGACTTTGGGCTGTCCTTGCAGGGGCAACCAGATCGGTTGCCTGGACATGCTGCAATCGATCTATTGGCCGCGAAGAGCCCATAACTCCCGATGTTGCGCTGTGAACGAAGGTCTGCTTAAGCTAGTCTCCGTAATAGCTAGGACCTATTAGACCTCTCGGAACTCGGGCCATCGGTGAATCTCTGGAACGTTATCGTGGCTGCGGATGAGGGTGGCGATAAATCGGAGGTATCGTCCAGAACGAAGTGACGTAACCGAACATATGTATCGTCCATTTGCTACCCGAAAACCGGTTCCATCTTTTATAGATTCAGCAGCACCGAACAACACTGTCTCGTTTTCGATTTTGATTGCCATCGGAGGTGAGACTTCGATGACCTTTTTGTACTCTGGGTTTTCGAGAAAGTGATCGGTTGCATCAATCAAACGGATGCACACCGAGTAAGACCCATCTGAGCCTACTCCCATCACAGCATAGCGCGCCTCATTCATGTGTTTAATGGCGGTCGCGGTATCATACCATTTGTCGGGCAAAGGCTTTGAAGAGACTGCCAAACTTGCTGTATCTGTGCCAATCAATTTGGGTCTTGTTGCGCTGATGATTGGGAGTTGCGCAAAGCCTGCGCGCGCCATCCGCACCTTTGCCAGCTTTGTAATCGAGGCATTCGGGTTGTATGTTCCACGACTGGCACGATACGCCAGTCTAAGGGTCTCCTGTACGTCTAAGAGTTCTGTTTCCGACAAGTCTTCGGCCGTTTTCACGGCTAGGTGACCCTTAGACTG
>JBCBGJ010000529.1:0-1840 GCA_038526925.1 Pseudomonadota bacterium | reverse complement strand
CGCCGCCAGAGGCCCAGATCGCGGGGCATGCGCGCCTAGCTGACGCTTCGGTGGAGCGTATGACCGCCGGCTTGGCTGTTGCGCGAACTCTGGCGGCGAGGAGCCCATAGTTGCAGATGCTGCGAGGTGAGTGATCAACTGCTTCTTGCAAAACTAGAGGTTCTCTCTACCAAGTTCGAGGATTTTCAGCAGTGCGTCGGCTCCTTGAGCGAACAGGGAAACAGTCTCGGCTTTTTCAAGCGGAGACAAATCAGACCATTTTCGCCCGGCGTTCTCGCCTTTCAAAATAAGTGCGTCTGCTTCTCCTGTCTCGACATCTAGCGTCAGGCTCAACTCTTCTGTTTCCATCTGAACCGAAGACGCGCCGTCGGTCAGTCGAAGAAGAGCCGCTGCCCTTTCTGCCTGTAGCTCGGCAATACGTTCTTCACGCTCTTGACCATGAAGCGCTCGTGCTTTTTGCATTTCCGTTCGCCAAGACCGCATCGCCACGAGAATTGCCGCTCCGGCACTGACCGGGACCAACGGGGGAAACAAAACTGCGGCCACAACCCCAAGCCCGACGCTGGCACTGGCCCCATAAGTAAGTGCCTTGCGACTTGCCTGTAACCGCATCCCAATAGGTTTTGCCACACTATCAGAAACCATGCCAGCCAATGTCCGCTGCAAATTAGAAGCCAGGGCCGATACTGCGTTTGCACGATCAAAAGACGTCAAAACTCCATCTTTAAGCGCACCAATCATATTTGGTGCGGCCTCAACGCTGTTTTTGGCCCTGCGCAAACTCGTATTGGAAGCCGACAAAACACTGTTGCGCGTTCGCTCGAACAACGATGCCTTCTTAAATTCCTGAGGGCTGGATGGCGCATAATTGGCAAGCACGCTGAGTTCGATTTTGGCCTTGGAAAGCACAGATTGTTCGATGCGTTCCCGCGCAGAGATGGCAAGTTGTGCGGCACGATGGATTGAACTGTAAAGCTGATGCCGTTCATCTTCGCTGATCGACGTCATATCATCAATGTCGTGCAGCATTGACATAATCGCCAGCAAACTTGGCACGTGAACCGCATGAAATGCCCGGTTCATTCGCCATACGTCAGCATTGCGGCGCAGGGCGTCAGATATGAAGTTTAAGTCTTGAGTGAGCGATCCCGTCGCGCGCTTGAAATCATAGTCGCTTAAGGCTCGATTTTCGACCAACTGAGCGAGTTGATCTATACTGCTTAGCCGTTCGACCGTAGAAATTGTATCTGGCAACTCGATGGTTCCTTAACCTCGTTCTAATCAACGTAGGTGGTCCAGGCGTGTATTTGAAGTTGATAAGCCATCCTTTGATACCGCTGCTCCACATCAAGAGAAGCAGACCTTGGCGCTGCCGCAGCGAAAGGCGGCCTTGTCCCCCCCAGGCCCCTTTAACAGTCTACACCCTTGGGCCCAGATGTTCGCCTACCAAGCGCCATTGGCCGTTGTGGTGGCGTAGGATGGTTGTACCGCGGCCGGTGCCGGAAACTGGGGTTCCGTTCACGGTGCCGGTCCAATGGAACTCGAACATATAGGCGGCGCTGGTCGCCGTCTGGTGGAGCCAGTGGATGTCGGCGATGCGGTACTGTTCGCCCTCTATTCTGCGAAAATTGCGCTCATAGGCCGACCGGATGGCGTCTTTGCCCGCATGCAGCGTGCCGTCGGAGAAGATCACGCGCGCGTCGTCGTCGATCAAGGGGGCGACGGCGGCCCAGTCTTGGGTCCCGAGGGCGGCTTCGTAGTCTTTGACGAACGTTTGTGCCGACATGGCGGCCTCCTGGATTTGGTCAGGCGCCCGTGTCAGGGACGGAGTGGATTGGCG
>JBCBGJ010000528.1:0-1857 GCA_038526925.1 Pseudomonadota bacterium | reverse complement strand
GTCGGGGCAGACCTTTCCAAAGCCTATCAGATCACTGACAAGCTGGAACGTCAGGCGGCCGTCGGTGAAGCGCGCGAAAAAGCGGCTGAAGCCCTCGTCGCCACTGAAGAGAAGCCGGACGGCATGGACGCAAACGTCTTCAAATCCGCCTTCAAGAAGGCTGAAGCGAAGGTCGTTCGCGGCGACATCATCAAAACCGGCAAGCGTATTGACGGACGCGGCCTCGCTGATGTCCGCCCAATTGAAGCCGAAGCAGGATTCCTGCCGCGCACACACGGCTCTGCCCTGTTCACACGTGGTGAAACGCAAGCGATTTGTGTGGCCACGCTCGGCACTTCCGACGATGAGCAATTCATCGACGGTCTGGACGGCACCCGCAAAGAGAAGTTCCTCCTGCACTATAACTTCCCGCCATATTCTGTCGGTGAAGCAGGCCGTATGGGTGGCACCAGCCGCCGCGAAACCGGCCACGGAAAACTGGCATGGCGCGCCCTTCGCGCGGTCCTGCCAGAGCATGAGGACTTCCCTTACACGATCCGCATGGTCTCAGAGATCACCGAGTCCAACGGCTCGTCTTCCATGGCGACCGTTTGCGGGTGCTCTCTCGCGATGATGGATGCAGGCGTGCCGCTGAAGCGCCCGGTTTCCGGGATCGCGATGGGCCTGATCAAGGATGATGAAGGCGTTGCCGTTCTTTCTGATATCCTCGGTGACGAAGACCATCTCGGCGATATGGACTTCAAAGTCGCAGGCACTGAAAAAGGCCTGACCTCGCTCCAGATGGACATCAAGATTGCGGGTATTACGCGCGAAATCATGGAAACTGCGCTCGAGCAGGCCAAAGGCGGCCGTGCGCACATCCTGGGTGAAATGGCGAAAGGCCTCGACACGGTTCGTGACCAACTCGCTGACAACGCCCCGCAAATGGAAATCATCAAGGTTCCAGAGGACAAGATCCGCGACGTGATCGGCTCCGGCGGTAAAGTCATCCGCGGCATCGTCGATGAGTCCGGTGCGAAAGTGAACATCGATGATGACGGCACAGTGCAGGTCTCCGCGACCGACCGCGCCAGCATCGATGTTGCGCTCAAAATGATCAAAGAGATCGTTGCAGAGCCGGAAGTCGGCGAAATCTACGAAGGCAAGGTCGTTGCGATCAAAGACTTCGGCGCGTTCGTGAACTTCTTCGGCCCGAAAGACGGCCTCGTCCACGTCAGCCAAATGGCAAATGAGCGCGTTGGCCACCCGAAAGACGTCGTTTCTGAAGGCCAGCAGGTCTATGTCAAACTGATGGGCTTCGATGACCGCGGCAAAGTCCGCCTGTCGATGAAGAATATCGATCAAGAGACAGGCAAAGAGGTCACTCAAGAAGAGGAATAGACCTCCTCCCCAAACAAAATCCGGAAAGGCCGTTCTGAATTGAGAGCGGCCTTTTTCAATTCTTGATAATTTTCGGTTCTTTGAGACGGTGGTCGCCATCGCTGCTCGCGACTAAATATGGCCCAATCTCAACGATCAGCCTAAACTTACTCAACGACTTAAGCCCTCAAAATTGGACGCTCAGTTTCTTTGCGATGCGCTATATCGACTTTCCTCCCGTTTTACAGATATTATAAGGCATGAAAACAGATGCCGTATGTAAGCTGCCAGGTGAGGCTGAATGGCTCCATAGAGCGATAGCGGATTTTTCGCCTGATGGTGCAAGGGCCCAGTACGCCGATTGGTTGGCTAAGCAAGGTGACTTTCGTCGCGCTAAGGACGTTCGTAAAACGCTTGATGCGTTTCAACAACTGGACGTCAAGCCACTGCGCCGCCTAAATGGGAGTTCTGATTGGCACAGGATGATTGCTGTCCCAC
>JBCBGJ010000527.1:0-1857 GCA_038526925.1 Pseudomonadota bacterium | reverse complement strand
CGTTATGTCAGACTATTCCACCACGGGCGATGGCCTCATGGCGGCGTTGCAAGTGCTGGCGGTGATGGTGGAGCCGACTTCAAGATTGATATTGAAGCCATTCGGTTCGACGCCGATTTTGAACACTTCCGCACCCAGCTCATAAAGGGCAGCGGGCGCGACCTTATACGCGGCGCCGTTCGCGCAATCGATACAGATGCGAAGGCCTTTTAGGTTCATGCGGCGCGGGAAACTCGCTTTGACGATCTCAACATAGCGCGCTTGCGCATCATCGACGCGTTTGGTTCGGCCAAGCTCTTCTGGTGCGGCAAGTTTATCGTCCAAAGCCTTATCCATGCGGCTTTCAATTTCGAGCTCGATCTCGTCGGACAATTTATATCCATTCGGACCGAACAGTTTGATGCCATTATCTTCAAAGCTATTGTGGCTGGCGGAGATCATAACGCCGAGGTCTGCTCGCAAAGAGCGCGTCATCATGGCGACGCCTGGGGTTGGCAGAGGACCAAAAAGCGTCACATCCATACCAACAGAGGTAAATCCAGCCACCAAAGCCGGTTCAATCATGTAACCAGACAGCCTTGTATCCTTACCAATCACAACGCTATGGCGGCGTGGACTGGTGGTCCGGAAGTACTTTCCAGCGGCCATTCCTAAACGCATTGCAATCTCGGGCGTCATCGGAGGTGTGTTCGCTGTGCCACGGATTCCGTCGGTTCTGAAGTATTTGCGTTTCATAATGCGCTAAATCCTTGCTTCGCCCCATTCTGGGCGTTTGTTTGCAGTCCTTACTGGCGCCATGCCACAATTTGGCTGAAGTTTCCAAGTCAGGATGTACGTTCTGATGGCACAGCTTCTGCATATTAGGCGCTGTTGGGGAAAAGAGAGGACACGCAAAATGCGTTTAAAATCACTCCTAGTTGGCGGCATGCTTGCGGCCACACTCGCTGGATGCGCCACTGGCCTTCCATCAGACATGACCGTCGCAGAATACTGCGCCAACCCAGATCGCGTGTCAGAAGAAGTCTGCCGCCTGAAGGTTGAAATCGACGGTAATGCGACTGCGCTCGCTGAAACGAATATGAGCTTGCGGGAAGCCCGCCAGATCTCAAACAGCGCGATGTCGGCCGCTTCTGCAGCCCAATCGTCAGCAGATTCCGCTCAGAGCCGTGCCGATCAGGCCTATGCGCTCGCCAATCATCTTTCCGAGAAAGACCTGGATTGCAAAACAACCACAATTCAGCAGTCTTCAACCGGAACCTGTGAGCCTGGCTACACCGTTATGGGCTGTGTCCAAACACGCTACACGCACCGTGCGGGTGGTCTGTCTTTCCTGCGTGAGCTAAACAATGAGCAGTGCCGCTTCAACAGCCAAGTGCTTGAGATGCAAGTCCGCTGCTGCCGCGCCGCGACGACAGGCGTGACCGGCTCTTAAACCGCGTCTCCCAAAAATTTACGGTTTTTTCGGCAAGGGGATCCAAACGGATCCCCTTGTTACCTTTTTGCGTCCGTGTCTTCGACACATTCGGTAATAGGATTTGCAATGACGGGATCGCAAACGTCAGATTAGGGACGTTGCGGGACGGAATAGTAAGTGCGGAGTAGACTTTCATGTGTGGAATCATTGGTATCTTGAGCCAGCAAGGGGTCGCTGCTGACCGCGCCATGGAGGCGCTAAGACGCCTAGAATACCGCGGCTATGACAGCGCAGGTGTGGCCACACTTCACGATGGCAAACTCGATCGAAGGCGCGCCGCAGGGAAACTCAGCAACCTGCAATCTGTCCTGAACGAGACCCCGAGTTCCGGCTCTGTCGGGATCGGACACCCAAGGTGGGCGACACACGGCGCTTCGAACACT
>JBCBGJ010000526.1:0-1865 GCA_038526925.1 Pseudomonadota bacterium | reverse complement strand
ACGATCAACGATGCCGTGAAAGCGTTTCGCGTGACACCGCACAATTGGCCGTTGAAGACCAATTGAAGCGGGACCAGTGCGCCCGTGGCAAAGGCGGCAAGGATGAGGGACCACTGAGTCATGACGGCGGGTCCAACCGGACTTAAGACAGGGCCGCGACGACTTCGCGTGCCGCTGCTGCCGCCGACACCTGTTGCTGACCCGTGATCAGGTTACCATCGCGGATGGCGTGTTCTTCCAGGGCGCCCGCAACTTCAAACTGAGTCTCGGCAATCTTGCGCGCTTCCGTTTCGATCCAAAATGGTTGTATCTTCTGGCCGATGGCGCTTTCGGCGTATTCTTCTTCTGAATTTGCAAAACCTGTCCAACGCTTTCCCTTTACCAGCAGATCCCCATTCGACAGTCGCGTTTTCAACAAGATGCATGTGCCATGGCACACAGCGGCAAGGGTCTTGCCACTTTCGTAGAACGCCGAGACGAACTGATGCACCGGCTCATTCTCAATCATGGTGACCATCGGCCCCTGACCGCCCACAACAAAGACGGCGTCATAGGTTTCTGGATTGACCGATCCCAAAGGTGGCGTGTCTTCGAGACGCTGCATTTTCTTTGGATCGGTTTTGAAGGCGAGGGAAATCGTGTCCTGAACGGAATAGCCGCTTTCATCCTCAGGGTCGGAATAGCCGTCGGCCTCAAGCTTCCCGCCATCCGGGGAGACGATATCAATATCGTACCCTGCGTTTTCAAAGACTTCGAAAGCATGTGACAGTTCGGCCCACCAAAACCCAATCGGCCAACCTGTCACAGGGGAAATGGTGGGGTTTGAGGCGATCATCAGAATCTTCTTTGGGTCAGCCATCTGTCTCTCTCCTGTTGAACGAAGAGATCCGCTGCTCTCCCGAACTCGGAAATGGACGCCCCTTGATATGAATGCTAATGAAATCCGATCATGTCTGACTTCAACGAAATGCAAGTCCGTCGTCTCGATTTTACGCTGCTTCTGGTTCTGCGCGAGGGCGTCCGGCGGCGAAAACTGTCTGACGTCGCAAAGACGCTGGGCGTGACACAGACGGCGATAAGCCATTCGGTTTCTCGGCTGCGCGACATCTTCGAGGATGAACTGTTCATCCGCCGCCCCCATGGGGTTGAGCCGACGGCGCGGGCGGAACAATTGGCGGCTATTGCAGAGCTGGTCCTTGAAGGCGCAGGCACGATGTTTGCCGATCCTGCGCCGTTCGACCCAACGGTGATCACGCGGGACCTTCGGATCGCTGCGCTCGATTTTGAAGTGACCTTGATGTCCGATGTTATGGAGACGCTGAGGCGGGAGGCACCGGGGATCCGGCTCCGATTTTCTGGTCTGGGCCGCATCGCCGCCATCGCAGCCCTAGAACGCAACGAGGCCGACCTTTGGCTTGGATTTGTCCGTCAAATCCCGGGAACTCTGGAAAGCGCGCATCTGTTTGATGAAACCTACAAGGTGGTCGCGCGGTCGACGCATCCGCGTATTTTGGCGGAAAGCACAATCGATCTTGACTCGTATTGCACCGAGCATCACGTGCTTGCCGCGCCTGGTGGAACCACGGGCGGCATCGTCGACAAGGCCCTGCGGTCTAAAGGGCACCGTCGCACCGTTGCCGTCATGACGACTGGGTTTCTCTCTGCCCTGGACGTGGTGTCCCGCACCGACTTAATCGCGACGGTGCCATCCAGACTTGCGAAAGCGCAGGCCCAAAACTTCGATCTGAACGTGATGGAGCCGCCCATCACCCCAAGACCGTTTCATGTCTCGGCGGCCTGGCACAGGCGCGCGCGGACGGATCCCGCGATTGCCTGGTTTGTTGAGCGGTTGCGCGAAGATCTGG
>JBCBGJ010000525.1:0-1870 GCA_038526925.1 Pseudomonadota bacterium | reverse complement strand
CAATCGACGATCCAATCCTCGATTTGCTCCACATCGTCGGGGTCGAACAAAGTGTCTTCACTCAAGGTTCGGCCCATAATGGATGCGCCTCGGCGGTGGATCAGGTCCTGGTCGCCGCTGATCAGATGGTGCCAATCGGGCAGGGGTTTTCCCTCATGCACCAGCCGATAAGAGCATGAAGCGGGCATCCAGCGGAGCTCTGAGACATCCTTGGGGGTCAGGATCACGCAATCCGGAACATGCTGTTTGCGGTTCGGATAGTCGCTGCAGCGGCAGGTTTCGGAATCGAGCAGTTTGCAGTGCAGCCGGGTCATGGCGATTTCGCCGGTATCTTCGTCTTCGAGCTTGATCAAACAGCACTTCGCGCAGCCATCGCAAAGCGATTCCCACTCCTGTGGGTTTAGATCCTCAAGTGATTTGGTTTCCCAAAATGGCTTATCCTCCTCAGCCATTTGAGGGGCCGTCTCCGATGAGCCAGATGAAAGGGATGATCTCTGTGCGCTCAAACAGTCCTGCGAGCGCATAAGGGTCCTCAGCGGCCCAGGCTTTCGCCTCCTCAAGGGTTTCGAACTCGATGACGAACGTCGATACGATCATCGTATCGCCATCGTCAGACAGAACAGGACCGGCCATAGCGATCTTGTGGCGAGAGTCCCCGGCCCATTCCAAATGCGCCTGACGGGTCGCTTGGCGCAGGTCAGAACTGCCGGCTTTGTCGCGAGCATTTATGAGGAAGAGCGGCATTCTATTCTCCTTTATACGGGCGCGCGAGCAGGCGTGTGATCGCATCTTTAACCGTTGTACGCTCACTCAATATGGCATCAACCGCTTCGCAGATAGGCATTTCAACAGCATGCTTTTCTGCAAGCGCAATCAGCGCCGGGGCCGTGGCAACGCCCTCCGTCACCGAATTGCGCGCGGCGAGGATATCATGCGCCGACTGTCCTTGGCCGAGCGCGAGGCCGAAACTCATATTGCGTGATTGAGGCGATGAGCAGGTCAGGACCAGATCCCCAAGACCGCACAAACCGGCCAGCGTTTCAGACCTGCCGCCCATGGCAGTTCCGAGGCGGGTCATCTCAGCAAACCCGCGCGCGATGAGCGCGGCATGGGCCGAGCGCCCAAGCTGAAGACCCTCAACAATCCCGCAAGCGATGGCGAGCACATTCTTCACCGCGCCGCCAATCTCTGCGCCGATCAGGTCATTCGACCAGTATGGTCGGAAGCCTGGCTGTCCGATCGCGTCCATCAAGGCTTTTCCCACCGCTTCGTCTTCGCAGGCGAGCGTCACCGCAGTCGGCAGCCCACGCGACACATCGGCGGCGAAACTCGGTCCGGACAATACGGCAGGGATCGCGCTTGGGATGGTGTCTTTCAAGACATCCGTCATCAAACTCAAACTATCGCGTTCGATGCCTTTGGCGCAGAGGAGAATGGCCGTGCCAGGACGAATCTTGCTCGATAGTTCTGTGAAGACGGAACGCGCAAACTGCGCGGGAACAACGGCCAGAATGGCGTCGCACTCAGAGAGGATATCTAGGTCCGTGCTCGAATGCATTTTTGGTAGCTCAATGCCTGGCAAAAAGGTCGGATTGCCTTGGCCGGTGCTGAGTGCCTCGGCAACGTCTGGCTCAAGCGCCCAAACGGGCGCGGCAGGAGCGCCTGTATCTGCCTTTTGATACAAAGAGGCGGCGAGGGCTGTGCCCCAGGCGCCAGCTCCAAGAACGCCAATTTTGGTGAATTTAGTCACACGTCTTCTCACAACTGCGTGCGAAATTGAACAATTTGTTGATCATTCACACTTTTCCTATATTCTAATCCTATGACCGAAAAACTCGATACTCGTGAGCAGATTCTCCAGGCCGCCATG
>JBCBGJ010000524.1:0-1872 GCA_038526925.1 Pseudomonadota bacterium | reverse complement strand
AGAAGACCGAGTTCAAAGACTGGGAAAAAGACACGCCCTATTTTGAAGGGTGTCTGCCAATTGAAGTGATGGCAGAGCGAGGGCGTGAGACGCTGCGTTATGGACCAATGAAGCCTGTCGGCCTCACCAATCCGCATAATCCAGAGGTCAAAGCTCACGCCATCGTGCAGCTTCGCCAGGACAATGCACTCGGCACGCTTTGGAATATGGTCGGGTTTCAGACAAAGCTGAAATACGGCGCTCAATCCGATATCTTTAAGAAGATCCCTGGGCTCGAGAATGCGCAGTTTGCGCGCCTCGGCGGGATACATCGGAATACGTTTTTGAACTCACCGAAATTGCTCGATAATCGCCTCCGTCTGAAGTCCATGCCGCGCCTCCGCTTTGCGGGGCAGGTGACAGGCGTCGAAGGCTATGTCGAGAGCGCGGCCATGGGTTTACTCGCAGGCCGTTTTGCGGCCGCAGAGCGTTTGGGGATTGAGGTAGAGAACCCCCCAGAAACCACAGCTCTCGGAGCGCTGGTAAAGCACATCACCGGCGGCCATCTTGAGGGCAAAGCAACGTTCCAACCGATGAATGTCAATTTCGGGCTCTTCCCACCTCCAAACGCTGATGAGGTGCAGACCAAAAACCCCGAGACCGGAAAACGCCTGCGCGGAAAAGACAAAGGCCGCGCCAAGAAACGGGCTCAAGCGGCGCGTGCTTTGCGGGATGTCACCACATGGTTAGACAGTCACGCGGTTGAGGCGGTTCCGGCGGAATAGCCTGCATTCGGGTTTCGTTAGCTCAACCGCTCTTTGACCGCGCCAAAGTGGCGAGAAATGTGTTCGTAGTCGCGATGGGGTTTCCATTGCATCACGCCGCAAAAGCCGCAGGTAAGAAACAGCGTAATATCAGCGATTGAAAAACGGTCGGCGGCGAGCCAGTCTTTGCCGTCGAGGTGTTTATCCAGGCGTTCCGCGAACTTCTTTACGCTGGCTTCCGCTTTGGCGGCGGCATCTGGCAGTTGAGGGTTTTCAAGCGGTGCCATGACCGGATGAGCATTCCGGAACCAGGTGGCGAATTGCATCATCATCATAAATTCAACGCGTCGATCCCACATCTCGATGAGACCCTTCTCCTTCGCATCAGAACCCATCAGATTTGGCTCAGGGAACAGGTGCTCAAAGAAGCTACAGATAGCTCGGCTTTCCGTGATGTTTGTACCGTCGTCTAGAACGAGTACTGGGACCTGCGAGAAGGGCGATAGCTCCCGATACTCTGGCTGTTTATGTTCGCCCTTCATGATCGATATTTCGACCAGTTCTACGGCATCAAGCTTACCCTTCGCTTTTAGGAAATTGTAAGTCCGCTCTGGGTTTACGGCTTTTGGGGCATGGTAAAGTTTCACGGCGCTCTCCTCGAAAGACGGCTAGTTGAATGTTTTGCGAAGCCCGACCGTCACATTGACAGGTTCGCCCGGGAAAAATCTCTCATTTCCAAAGGCAAAGTCTGCGCGATCTGCGTATTTCTCATCGGTGATGTTTCGCACGATCAGGAAGGTTTCTAAGTCCTCAGAGACCTCATAAGTCGCCCGCATATTCCCAATCAAGTGCCCCGGATAGTCCTGAGTGTTGGCCGGATTGGTAAAATACTCGCCAACGTAATTGACTGAAAGTTCAAAGCTTAAGTCATCATTGGGTAACCAAGTGAACGATGCGTTTGCGAGCCACTCGGGTGCCGTATCGATCTGATTACCGTCGAGGATGACCTCCGACCCATTCCCGACCACGCGATCGAATGTATAGATCTGATCGGACCAGCTGACATTGCCGTTAAAGGCGAACTGATCGTTGATTTGCCACAACGCAGCAAGTTCGATGCCTTGATGAC
>JBCBGJ010000523.1:0-1879 GCA_038526925.1 Pseudomonadota bacterium | reverse complement strand
AGCGAACCTATCACTCGCGCGAAGGAGGGTCATTGAAAATCAATGCAAATGAGAAACGCGTCGCGGCAGTGGTCGGCTATCGATACACCGCGGTCTGATTCGAAACCGAGAGGAGTGTCCCGCATTCGGACCAGATGTTGACGAGTTGATCGTAGCTCCCGCGCCCAATACTTCGACTATCGGCTTCCAAGAGTACGCGATTGGTTTGAAGTGACGCCAAGGCTTCTTCTCCACATGTCGAGCTGACCGAAAAGGAAATTGTGGAGCCAAACCTAGGTGTTGTTGACGCAAAAAATACCCGAGGCATTGGTGTGTCGGACAGCGCGATCAGCGCTTTGGTGTCAATCGGGCGGCCATCTTTGTGAGATACCCAGGCGCAGCTCGTGGGGCGGATATTCTTGGTGAAAGGCGTGCCGACGAAAGGTCTTTGCTCATAGTGCTGCAACCATACAGGGCCCATACCCTCCATGTTCATGAGCTCGACGGAAGATGGTTCTGGCGCATCGGGCGGTATCTTTTCGAAAGTATCATCGTCTAGCGCTCGCTTGCGTCCCGTCACGATATCGAAAACCACCAACGGATCATCAGGTGATTCCTCACTTACGAGTTCCACGCGCCAAAAATCAGATTGAGCGCGTCGAACGAACCGGTCAGTTTTTATGAGGATCACGCCCGCTTTGATCGGGCGCGGAAAAACTGCGTTCAGGCTCTGTAGCTCGCCGCGGAAGTCCTGATGTGCCTGAATAGCGCTAAAAGCTGTCGCTGCGGCCCAGCCGCCAAACGCGCTGTCAAAGTTCCACCAGGTTTCATCAACCGCGCGGCAAAAAAGGTTTTCCTCGATTTGCTCGAGTTCTGTTGCTTGATCCAAAGAGTAAGTCATCTCTGATAGACTACGTACAGTTAGAGCTAACGGATTAGCCCTTGGAAAAACAAGCTGAAAACCCGATTGTTCCACGATACGTGACCTCCTAGACGGCGTTTTCGCACTGGACGGATAACATCGTTTGGTAGGATAAATGCCCGTCTCCGTTCCATCTGAGTCAACGGCGTTTTAATTCGAGAACGCAAACACCGTGCGCCAAAAGAAAAGCGAGTTTACGTTTGAAACAGCCTCCTCAACCAACGCGTCGTCCCCCAGCTCAATCGCGCTCAGTTAAGACCCGCGAACGGATCATGACTGCCGCCCGCAGAGCGTTTGCGGAAAATGGTTTTGATGCTGCCAGCGTGCGCGATATCGCGGCGGACGTCGACATGACGCATACGCTCATTCGCTATCACTTCGGAAGCAAAGAACAGCTTTGGAAAGACGTTGTCACAGACATGTTTCAGCGGCTCGACACAGCACTAAGTGAGGACGTCATCGGTCAGGTCGATTTCGCGACACGCGAGGGCCTAACGATATTCTTGCGGCACTACATTCGCTACTGCGCCGATAATCCCGAACATGCAAGGATTATGATCGGCGAAAGCTTGCATGGCGGGGAGCGCTTGAAATGGATGATCCAGTTTATTCGCGAGAGTCATGTCGCGCTTGTCCCAATTTTCAAACAGCTCGTGAAAACAGGCGTTATTCCCGAAGTCTGGCTGATCTCACTGTTTTACTCGATCTCTGCAGTTTGCCAGATGCCGTTCGTGATCTCCAACGCGATCCATGAACTCTATGGGGTCGACATGCATACTGATGCAGCAATCGATGCGCATGCTGAGACGGTGATTGCCATTCTTTTGAATGTACCCGAACGCCGCCCCGAATCCTGGCCGGCGTTACCTGAATGGGCGCGGGGCTAAGCTTCCGCAAAAATCACACACCATTGGTGCAAAGCTCGATCACCGAGCCGAAAAGAACTTGACTCTTATCCAATTGTATAATTTTCCAACT
>JBCBGJ010000522.1:0-1884 GCA_038526925.1 Pseudomonadota bacterium | reverse complement strand
GAGCCAGACTGAACCGGCAGGTGCAAGAAGGGCATCAGCTCCGGTGTATCTGCGTGCGCGGCGATGAGGTCATCATCCATGTCGCGCGGGTGGCTGGTCGTGTAGCGAATTCGGTCGAGCCCGCCGACTTTGGCAACATGGCGGACCAATTGGGCCAGGGTCCACTCATCGCCGCCTTCAAGCTTTGGCGCCGCGCCATGATAGGCGTTCACATTCTGGCCGAGCAGTTGCACCTCGCGCACGCCTTGGCTGGCCAAGTTGCGGGCTTCGAAGATCACATCATCAACCGGGCGCGACAGCTCTGCGCCGCGCGTGTAGGGGACGACACAGAAGGTGCAGAACTTATCGCAGCCTTCTTGGACCGAGAGAAACGCCATCGGTCCATCGGCTTTGCGGGCTTTTGGCAGCGCATCGAACTTTTCGAGCGTTTCAAATTCGGTCTCGAGCCGTTCGCCGGTGGAGCGATGCACACGGGCAATCATTTCCGGCAGCTTGTGATAGGCCTGCGGGCCGAGCACCAAATCAACAGCGGGTTGGCGCCGCATAATCTCAGCACCCTCGGCCTGCGCTACGCAGCCAGCGACCGCGATCGTCATGTTGCCGCCTTGGGCCTGTTTCATTTTTTTGATTTTGCCAAGTTCAGAGTAGACTTTCTCAGTCGCCTTCTCGCGAATGTGGCAAGTGTTCAGGACCACCAAATCAGCGCCATCCGGACTGTCGACCGGCGCGTAGCCGATTGGGGCCAGCACATCTTTCATGCGCTCGCTGTCATAGACATTCATCTGGCAGCCATAGGTCTTGATAAAGACCGATTTGCTGGATTTTTCAGGGGTCGTGTCGCTCATCGGGCGGCTTATGACTTAAAACCGCCCGAAAAGCTATATGTGCGTTCAGTTTTTGGTGTCTAAAACGCCAGATAAAGTGCTTTCACCGCAACCACGAGGATCACAGATCCAATGGCGGTGAGCAGGGCCACATGGGTACCTTCGCGAAGTTTCTCGCGATCCAAGATTGGGCCGTTAAATTTGTCCGCCTGATGGCCAGACTCTCTGTGCATGGGAAGTGTATTCATCTTCTTATCTCCCTTCACTTTCATACGCTAATGATGGGATCTGTTTACCATGCCTCACCAAAAAAGCAACGGAATCGGACGATTTATATGTATCAATACGGATTAGTTTAAGGAATTCAGTGATCTTGGCGATATAAATTTTCCGTCATGCGAGCAGACAATGTCCCACCTGCTGGACGCCGCGCGAGAAAGCGGGCATGGCAGGCGGAATGACCCGTACCATCCTCTTTAACAAGCCGTTCGACGTCCTGTCTCAGTTCACCGATAAGGGAAATGAGGGCTCGTCCCGCAAAACGCTGTCCGAGTTCATATCCGTGCCGTCCGTCTATGCCGCAGGACGCTTGGATCGCGACAGTGAAGGGCTGCTGATCCTCACCGATAATGGGCGATTGCAGGCGCAGATTACCAATCCGCGCAACCGGACACCAAAAACCTATTGGGCGCAGGTAGAGGGCATTCCAGACGAGGCAGCGCTCAAAGCGCTGGGCAGCGGTGTGAAGCTAAAAGACGGCGTTTCGGCGGCGGCGGAGGTGTCGCGCATGGATCCGCCAGCCGATCTCTGGCCCCGATCAACGCTAATCCGCGTACGAAAATCGATTCCAGATTGCTGGATCTCTCTAACCATAACCGAAGGCCGCAATCGCCAGGTACGTCGCATGACGGCTGCTGTCGGGCATCCAACCTTGCGCTTGATCCGCTACAAAATCGGCAATTGGACGATTGATGGTTTGAACAGCGGTGAGTGGCGCGACGCTTAGCTTTTCGCGAGGCGCGCTTTGGTCATTCCGGCATGTGGCTTAGCGCCCGCTGGG
>JBCBGJ010000521.1:0-1889 GCA_038526925.1 Pseudomonadota bacterium | reverse complement strand
CGACGGATTTACCGAATCTGTGCGTTTTAACTCTCTAGCGCCCACTTCTTGGCGCTGGAGGGAGACAATTTATGCGGAATTCAATCGGCGCGATCGGCGCGGTAATCCTTGTGGCGGCCTGCGGCGGCGGCGGAGGGTCGTCGACAACGGCAACCACAACACCCCCAACCGCGACGACAACCAATAGCGCCCCGACCGTGTCCACTGCCGTGGCCAACCAAGCCGCGAATGTGGGGTTTGATTTCAGCCTTGATTTATCAGGCACGTTTTCAGATGCCGATAATGACGCACTCACAATCACCGCAGAATTCGGCGCAGACGCCAAAGGCCTTGCGCTGAACGGAAGCGAGATATCTGGCCGTCCCGATTCAACCGGCACTGTAACCGTCACCTGCACCGCGACGGATCCAGATGGCGCTAGTGCCAGCGATACATTCACCATCGACGTGACGGTGGATCAAAGTGCGATCAGCGCGACATTCAGCGGCGCCGTGGATCTGGATAACCTTGAAGACTACGCCAACCAGACCGTCCCGAACTATATCACCAAGATAAATGATGGCGGCAATCCGATTACGAATGCAGGCGCCACACTTGGCCGCGTTCTCTTCTACGACACATCTCTCTCAACAGACGGCACGATTTCTTGCGCGACATGCCACGTCCAGTCGCTCGGCTTCAGCGATCCAGGCATTGTCAGCACGGGTGTTGAAGGCGGGCAAACAGGCCGCCATTCCATGCGCCTGATAAATACAATGTTCGCGGATGAAGAGAACTTCTTCTGGGATGAGCGCGCGCCGAGCCATGAAGCCCAGGAATCGCAGCCGATCCAGGACCATAATGAAATGGGCTTTAGCGGCGAGAATGGCCGCCCAGATCTCGATACCCTAATCGCTCAAATGGAAGCGACTGAGTATTATGAAGAGCTTTTCCGGTTCATCTATCTCGATCCGGAGATTACCGAAGAGCGCATTCAAGAAGCCCTCGCGCAATTCACGAAGTCCATCCAGTCCTTCGATTCCCGCTATGATGAAGGTCGGGCACAAGTGAACAACAATAATGCGAACTTCCCGAATTTCTCGGCGGACGAAAACGCAGGCAAAGCACTCTTTATGCAAGGGCCAAACAATGGCGGTGCCGGCTGTAATGGATGCCACCGCGCGCCAGAATTCGATATCCGGCCCGGCTCAGACCACAATGGAGTGTTCGCTGTGGCAGGATCGACGACTGAATTTGACCTCACCAATACACGCTCGCCAACTCTGCGGGATATGGTGGGCCCAGGTGGCAGCTCGAACGGTCCATTTATGCATGATGGGTCTTTGGCGACCATCCGCGCTGTCATCGATCATTATGATGCGATCCAAGAGCCCAGCAGCGAACCGCCTTTGTCTGAGTGGCGGGCAACGATCGACAACCGGCTTTTCCCAGGCGGTAATCCACAGCGCCTGAACCTGACAGAAGCTGAGAAAGATCAGCTTGAAGCGTTCTTGCTGACCCTGACTGGAGTCAGCATTTATACCGATCCAAAATTGTCTGATCCGTTCTAGACCGCGACCCCGTCCCCGTCTTTCGCAGCAGGCGTTTAGCTTATCGAACGTCCTCATAATGCTGGGAAAGACGGTCAGACTTTGCCCCAAATCCCCACATCAAACCGACATAGAGATAGGTGAGATTGGCGCGCCAAAAGCCCCATTCGGCGACGCGTCGGTCCGAAGACCATACCTTTCTCGGGACTTGCCGCACACGCCCATATCCACCGCGCACCAGACGCAGGCACATATCTGCTTCTTCCATAATTTTCTGATCAGGGTCCCAGCCGCCCACCGCCTCGAAATCCGATCGCCGACAGACCATCACTTGATCGCCAAACAAAAGCCGCGTCCCAC
>JBCBGJ010000520.1:0-1903 GCA_038526925.1 Pseudomonadota bacterium | reverse complement strand
ATTCTTAAACTCGCGCTTGTCCCAGACTTTCACGGCGCGAGTTTAAGAATTACGATGACAGCGTCGAGCTTGGCACCCGTAATATCAAAGTCGCCATGAAACGCCTGCGTAAATGGGCGCGTGACGGGGCGGCGGACGAACTCGATCTTGATGCGACCATCAATAACACAGCGCGGCAAGGCTATCTGGATATCGAGATGCGGCCGGAACGACGAAATACGGTTTCAGTTCTGCTATTGATGGACGTCGGCGGATCGATGGATCCGCATGTCAAAGTGATGGAAGAGTTGTTTTCCGCTGCGCGGGCCGAGATCAAGAATCTCGAATACTTCTACTTCCACAATTGCCCCTATGAAGGCCTCTGGAAAGACAATCGCCGCCGCCGAAGCGATGTGATCCCGACATGGGACGTACTTCACAAATATCCGAGCGAGTACAAAGTCATCGTCGTCGGTGATGCCACAATGAGCCCCTATGAAATCACTTATTCGGGTGGGTCGGTCGAACACTGGAATGAGGAGGCTGGCGGGGTCTGGATCCAGCGTTTTGTTCAGCAGTATCCGAACCTCGCTTGGCTTAACCCGGTCAAATCAGGTGCGTGGGATTATACCGGATCAATCCAGCTGATCCGCGAACTGATCGGGCCTGACCGTATGTTCGAGATGACGCTTGAAGGTCTTGACGGCGCAATGCGCGAGCTAAGCCGCTAGATAGCTCTTGGCCTAAGCCACCAAACGTTTCCTCAAACGACTTGGTGTGGCAGGCACGCTTTCACTGCGCATGATCATATCAGCAAGAAGCGCAACCAGATTAGGCCCCTCAACCGGTTTGCGCAGAGCCCAACTGGCGCCTGCATTCAAAGCGAGCTGCGCTTTCTGTTCTCCGATCTCCGCTGTCATACTGATGATCGGGACATTTTGATTCGCCCCATCAATCTGGCGCACACGTTCAATCAGGCTCAGCCCATTGCCGTCCAATAAGTTAAGATCGGTCAAAATCGCCTGCAGCGAGTGGGAATCTGCGATTCGGATGGCTTCACTCAGTGTGTGAGCGTGAATCACATCCCAGCCGACGGTCTGAAGCGCATCGATGATTGTTAAAGCGCTCGCTTCATGATCCTCAACAAGCAGCACTGTTCCGGGATCAAAGCTGCTTGACTTCATAGGCGCTTCCGGTTTCGGACGCGGGATTTCAGTTTGAGCACTCTCGACAGGCAAACTCAGCGTCAGCACCGTTCCCCCATTAGGATTATCCGCTTGGCTCAGCGTGCCACCCAGCTTCTGGGCTGTCTTCTGAGACACGACCAAACCGAGGGCCCAACCGGGAACATCACCCCCAATCATACCGGTTTCCAGCGCCTTACTGATCGTTTGCTTCTGCATGCCGCTCAATCGCCGACCCGTTTGCGAAATCGCCACTGTCAGCAAAGGTTGATCGGCAATAGGCTGGGTCGAGAGCGAAATCTGGATGTCGCCCGCGCGGGTAAAGCGAAGCGCATTATTGATGAGGTTATCGATGATCTCGCGGATTTTCGACTGATTACATTTAATGCGGGGCGGACCATCCGGAGAGAGATCAATCGAGAACCGCGTTTTCTGCCGCGCCGCGAGAAGCGCCCAATTCTCACGCAAATCATCGACCAGGGTTTCCAGATCCGTGGTCACACTGTCCTGGGTGGCGTCCGCGTCATCTTCCTGAACCATGATATTGGCATTTTTCAAGGCTCGGTCGAGATTGTGACCCGACTCCATAATCATCTGGGCAAGATCACGGGTTTCACTGTCACCCAGCCTTTCGCTCAAGACTTCAGCAAGGCCCATCATGCCCGACAAAGGTGTGCGAATCTCGTGCGTCAGGGCCCTTAGTAAGGGGCTCGTTTTCGTAAGATCGTCAGATGGTACCT
>JBCBGJ010000519.1:0-1906 GCA_038526925.1 Pseudomonadota bacterium | reverse complement strand
GTGGACCCGCGTTTTTCCATCTTCGCGCGGATCAAATTGCCAACGATTGCGGAGATGGCGAAACGGCCCGCTCTCTAATTTAACATCTATCTTGCGAGCAATCGGATCGCCTTTGACATAGGTCGCAAACTTCTCGTCAAACCCGCTAAACCGGACGGATGCCGATCCCAAACAAGTGTACGAATCGGTTCGATCACCTTGTTCTTGGGCCACCTCAACACGTGTGATCCATTTTATGAACTCTGGATAACGACGGATATCGAGGACCAATCCATAAAGGTCATCAGCGTCGTGCGGAATTAGAACCTGTTCGGAAACTCTAGGCATTTTCGCCGAGCTGAGCCTCTCGTGCCTCCCGCAAGCGGGCAAAGTCTTCTCCAGCATGATGACTGGACCGCGTTAGAGGCGATGCTGACACCATCAAAAAGCCTTTTGATCTGGCGATCTCTTCATAGGCGGCGAACTCATCAGGGCTGACATAACGATCCACCGCCGCATGCTTCCGCGTAGGCTGCAGGTATTGTCCAATCGTCAGGAAATCGATCCCGGCCGATCGCATATCGTCCATCACCTGCATGACTTCTTCTTTGCTCTCGCCGAGCCCCACCATCAAACCTGACTTCGTGAACTGGTTTGGGTCGCGCTCTTTGACTTTTTCAAGCAAGCGAAGCGAATGGAAGTAGCGTGCGCCTGGTCGGATACTCAGATACAGCCGCGGCACGGTCTCTAGATTGTGGTTGAAGACATCTGGCTTCGCGTCGATGACTTTCGCTTCCCACCCATCTTTGCGGAGGAAGTCTGGCGTGAGAATCTCAATCGTGGTCGCTGGTGAAGCAGCGCGGATGGCATTGATCGTGTGCACGAAATGCAAAGCGCCGCCATCTTCAAGATCATCGCGATCTACGGACGTGATGACCACATGTTGCAGTCCCATTTCCGCAACTGCTTGGGCGACGCGCTGAGGCTCGTCTTCCTCAAGGGGCGCCGGTTTGCCCGTGATCACATTGCAGAATGAACAGGCGCGCGTACACGTGTCGCCCATAATCATCATGGTCGCGTGCTTCTTGTCCCAGCACTCACCAATATTCGGGCATCCGGCCTCTTCGCAAACAGTAACCAAGCCTTTTGATTTTACAATTTCCCGAGTTTCGGCATAGCCCTTGGAGGTCGGCGCTTTCACGCGAATCCAATCGGGTTTTCGCAATAGCGGCGTATCCGGACGGTTTCGTTTCTCGGGATGCCTAAATTGAGGCTTGTTATCAATGAGCGTTGCCATGCATCCTAAATGGAGTGGATCGCCAAAAACTGCAAGCGACGTGGCGGCATAGCTCCCCTGCTTGCCGGTAGGAATGTGAGCAAAAAGTCTTGCGCTACTCACTGACTGTGACACTTTGTTGCAAACCGTTAAGAGTTCAACCTAGGGCAGGACCATGACCGCTTCCGCAATCCCAGCTCCTCTCGAGTGGCGCGCGAGCCGCGCCAAAACTGATATTTTCTCAGCGATCATTCGCGCGTCGAAGCAATTCGGCGGCAAGACTGTCGCGATTGTCGATGGCGACGGCACTGAAGTCGACTACAAGACGGTCTTGCGCGGGTCGTTTGCTTTGGGATCTGCGCTGGGTAAGAAGTTCAAAAAAGACGAGACCGTGGGCGTCATGCTGCCCACGGGCGCTGGTGCAGTCATTGCCTTTTGCGCAGTCCATGCATCTGGCCGTTTGCCAGCCATGCTGAATTTCACCGCTGGATCCGCCAATATTAAATCCGCGATGAAAGCCGCGAAGATCACGAAGATCGTCACGGCGCATAAATTCGTCGAACTTGGCGGACTCGAGGCGCTCATCGAGGACTTAAGCGACGTCGCTGAATTTATTTATCTCGAAGACGTTCGCGAAAATCTTCGTCTAAT
>JBCBGJ010000518.1:0-1913 GCA_038526925.1 Pseudomonadota bacterium | reverse complement strand
GCGCGCATCCCATTTGCGGCGGCTCTCGCCGTTCGGGACGCGCGCCGCGAAGGTCAATCCATCGGGCTCCGGAAACAATAGGGTAGAAAACAAGTTACCCTGTGGGGATTCCCAAGAGCGACCTAAACGACCTTTTCCGGCAGATTGCGATCGTGCAGCGATCCAGACGGCGCTCAGCTCACCACGCTTCGCCCTCCGCTTCGCTTCCTCGCTGGTGCTGTCGATGTCATCATACCAGTAAACTGGTGCGCTTTCGATCACGAGATCAAGCTCGCCGCCGCAGACGCTGCCAGTTCACTGAACGGGCTAACAAATATGAGCAGCGCAACGCTGACGATTGCGGTCACATAGACCGTCGTCGTGACCCAGCCATCGACTGGCTCGAAATCTGCGACTTGTTCATCAAACCACATGATTTTTACGATGCGCAGATAATAGTACATGGCGATCACTGAGCTGAGCACGAGCGTAATGATCAACGGCATTAAGCCCGCATTCCAACCCGCCTCAAGCACCGCCAATTTGCCGAGGAAGCCGAATGCCAGAGGGAAGCCTGACACCGATACCAGCAAGACGGTCAATGCCGTTGCAAGGCCCGGTTGACGACGAATGAGGCCAGCGAGTTCGTCAATATTCTCAACCATTCCGCCTTCACGTCGCATAGACAGAACTCCGCCGAAGAGGCCGAGCGATGCAATCACGTAAGCTGTCATAAAGATCAGGAGTGAACCGGCGCCGTACTGAATACCCGCTGCGATCGCAACGAGCGCATAGCCCATATTGGCAATCGAGGAGTAACCAAGCAGCCGCTTCAAGTTCGTTTGCGGCAAAGCTCCAAACGCGCCGATCAACATCGATGCCGCTGCAATGATCCCGATAATCAGTTGCCAATTGTCGAAAGCGATCGCTTGCGGAAACGCCGTAAACATAACAATCGCGAAAACGGCCATGCTGGCCATTTTCGGCGCAGTCGCAAAAAACGCCACAACTGGGCTCGGTGATCCTTCGTATACGTCAGGCGTCCAGACGTGCATTGGCGCCGCGGACACTTTAAAGGCGAGGCCCGTGATCATCAGGACCATCCCAAACATGAATCCGAGAGACGCTTCCGTCTCCGCGACAACTTCATAGTTCGTGCTGCCTGAGAAGCCGTAGACGAGAGATATTCCGTACAACAGAATGCCTGATGCGAGTGCGCCAAGGACGAAATATTTGAGGCCCGCTTCTGCAGATCGCGGGCTGTCCCGGTGGAAGGATGCAAGCACGTAAGATGACAAGCTCAATGTCTCAACACCGAGATAGAGCGTCATGAAGTTCGCCGAAGATAGAATTACGCCCATACCAAGGGCTGCGAAGATGATCAGCAACGGGTACTCATAGCGCATCGTCCCATGCCGCTTGAGGAACCCTTCAGCCATCAAAAGGGCGATGGCCCCGGAAACAAAGCTAACGACTTTCGCAAAGTTCGCGAAACTTGACGTTTCGACCAGACCATCAAAGGCGCGGCCGCCTTCCCAGAAGTTTCCGGCGAGCGCGGCCGCTATCAATAGGACAACCGCGCCAAACTTGAATGAGATGCTGTTGAAGCGATCTCCCAAGAAAGCGCCAATTGTAACGCCTAGAAGACCCGCCCCCGCAAGGAGGAGTTCAGGCGCAACCGTGTTAAAAATGGCTTCAAGATCAAACATGAGCTCTATCCTCCCGCCATCTGGGCGAGGGCGTGAAGCGATGATTCACGCGTAATATCGAAAATGAGGTTCGGCAGAATACCTAGCAAGATAGTCCCGATCGCGAGCGGAATGAGGCAGATCAATTCCTTCGTGTTCACGTCTTCAATCGTTTCGAGCTCGGGGTTTGTGATTTTCCCAAACACGGTTCGGCGATAGAGCGTCAGCATGTAGACTGCGGAGAAG
>JBCBGJ010000517.1:0-1927 GCA_038526925.1 Pseudomonadota bacterium | reverse complement strand
CTTCCGCAATGCTCTCGCATTGGTGAGATTACCATTGTGGAAGAAACTCGTACGCCGCGGATCGATTTTCCAGTCGACCATGGATACCGAGGTTATTCTCCATCTCCTCGCCCGCAGTGACCAAGACACCGTTTCAGACCGTTTCCTAGATGCAATCCGCCAAATCGAAGGCGGATTTTCTTTTGTTGGAATGACGAATAAAAAGCTGATCGGCGCACGCGACCCATCGGGTTTGCGCCCGCTGGTCCTTGGTCAGATCAACGGCGCCTTTGTGTTGGCTTCGGAGACGTGTGCGCTCGATCTGATGGGCGCTGACTTGGTGCGTGAGATTGATCCCGGTGAAGTGGTGATCATCACGAGCGAAGGCATCCAGTCCTACAATCCGTTCCCATCGCGTCCTGTGCGCCCTTGCTTGTTTGAGTATGTCTATTTCGCTCGCCCAGATAGCGTTGTGCAAGGACGGTCTGTCTACGAAGTTCGGCGCAAGATGGGGCATCAACTGGCGATGGAGCATCCAGCTGAGATTGATGTTGTGGTTCCAGTCCCAGATTCGGGCGTTCCAGCGGCAATCGGGTTCTCAGAACACTCCGGCGTGCCGTTCCAACTCGGGATCATTCGTTCGCATTATGTTGGACGAACCTTCATCCAGCCCACGCAGACTGGCCGCCAGAAAGCGGTGTCCAGAAAGCACTCGCCAAACCGGGCGGTGCTCGAAGGCAAACGCGTTCTGCTTGTGGATGACTCAATTGTACGCGGAAACACGTCGCGAAAGATTGTTCAGATGGTTCGCGATGCGGGTGCAAAAGAAATCCATTTCCGGTCCGCCAGCCCGCCGATCACCCATCAAGACTTCTACGGGATCGACATGGCCGATCGCACAGAACTCTTGGCGGCAAACCATTCGCTCGAGGAAATGCGAGAGTTCCTGAAAGTGGAGAGCTTAGGCTTCCTGTCTGTCCCCGGCTTGTATCGCGCCATTGGCGTCGACTACGACGCGGAAACGCCAGCGTTTGCAGATCATTGCTTCACTGGGGATTACCCAACGCGCTTGATTGATCACGATCAAAATGAGAGCAGCAAAGAGAGACAGCTTTCGCTGCTGGACTAGTCAGCAAAGCTTCGCTACGGCGCCCGCATGGACAAACGCATCACCCTCGTAACCGGCGCTTCCCAAGGGATTGGACGTGCCGCCAGTCTTGCTCTGGCGAAAGCTGGTCATCATGTCATCGGCATCGCACGTTCGAAGAAAGCGCTTGAGCAACTTGATGATGAAATCCGCTCGCTTGGCGGCTCGATGACGCTTATTCCTTTTGATTTGAAAGACGCAAGCGCGTTTGAGCCATTAGGCCACGCGATTGCCGAAAAGTTCGGACGGGTTGATGGGCTTCTCGCCAATGCAGGATTGCTGGGCACGATTGGTCCGCTTCAGGCTGGCGGCGAGCGTCAATTTAACGACGTGATCGATGTGAATTTGAGTGCGAACTGGCGCCTCATTCGCGTCTTGGACCCTCTTCTCCGCCGTTCAGAAACGCCTCGCGCTTTGTTTATCACGTCGGGTGTCGTTCCGAGGCCGCGTGCCTTCTGGGGCCCATATCAGGCCTCAAAGGCCGGGCTGGAAGCGCTTGTCTACGCTTGGGCAGACGAGAACGATCAGACGGCATTGCGGGTAAATCTATTTGATCCCGGTGCCACCCGTACACAGATGCGCGCGGATGCGATGCCCGGAGAGGACCCAATGACACTGCCGGCACCTGAAGATGTGGCAGCTCACATTGTGCCGCTCTTGGAAGCGACTGAAACTCGAAACAATGCCCGGATCAATGTTCGGGACTTGCTAGAGCTCAGCTTATCGCGGAGCACAGCACGGATCCCATCGCTATTCTGGATGCGTCGGCCTGCGTCGAATGGTGTAACGCGGCCTATGAAC
>JBCBGJ010000516.1:0-1927 GCA_038526925.1 Pseudomonadota bacterium | reverse complement strand
CTAGAATACGCTCGGTTGATCGATCGATCTCAGGATGGCTCCGTTTCCATCGATGATGGTTTTATTGACCGCGTCGACAAACACTTTGGCAAAATCGCACGCCAGTCGCCAAGCATTGTGCGTAAGCTGGAGTCTCAGGCCTTCAGAGCGCAGGTTCGAGCATTGGGTGAAACCTGGCTTGACCGTCAGCTTGCAGGAATTGAGACAGAGCGATTGTCTGAGGCGGGTCTTGGGGGTGAGATCAGGGATGCCAAGGCTCTGCGCCTGAAGACGCTGTTTGAGCGAGGACATATCGAACGACCTGACTCAGATCGATTGATTGACGAGCAGCTGAAGAGTCTTCAGAGAGAGGGCATGGCGCATGTCGCTAAAGATATCGCTCAGCAGACGGGGCTGCAGTATCGCGCTCTCGGGCCCGGCGAGAATATCGAAGGGACCCTTACGAAGACCCTCAAAACCCCGCATGCCAAATATGGCGTTGTAGAGCATGCGAAAGAATTCACGCTCGTGCCTTGGAAAAATGAAATGGAGCACATGCGGCGGCGCCAACTTGAAATCACCATGTCGAGGCGTATGGACCTTTCCTGGCAATTGGGGCGCTCGCGAGGGCTTGGGCGATAGGCCGGTTAGACTTGCCGATTGTCACGCCGCCGGTGGGCATAATGCAGGTATAAGAAAGACCACACGTAACACGCGAAAATGCGTCTCAAGTTTCGCGTGGGATCTTGAGAAATTCGATTTTTGACTGCCTCATCAGTCGAACGCACCAAATCCAGCTGTATGATTTTATGCAATTGCATACAAAAGGAAGCAAGAGCTTCTAAAGGCATACAAGACGCGGCGATTTCCGGCAAAGGCTAGCAAAACCAGTAACTTGACTTCCAGTCTCGGTCATTCGCAGACTTGCGGTGAACAGGCAGTGCCTAACAGTTGAGCGAGGTCAGGGATCATGACAAAACCGCGATTGGTTGGATACGTTTCCAAGCATCTTCACGCGAAAGTCGTCGCGCTTTCGAAAACGCCAGGTATGACGCAATCGTCTGTGATCGAAGACGCGCTTGCCGTCTATTTCTCAGTTTCTGTTCAGCATGAGCGAGATGCGGCTCTGATCAAACGCCAAGATCAGATGATCAGACAACTCTCCCGCATCGAACGTGAGCAAAACGCCGTCATCGAAATGGCAGATATGTTAGCCTACCTTCAGTACGTTCATGCGCCCCCTATGTCGGAAGAGCAAAGAAAAGCGGCCGGGGCTCGTGCATTAGACCGATTGGATTCATTCAGATTGACACTCGCACAGAGGTTGGAGCCAGGTCGTAAGCTACTCGGAGAAGCACTCGCGGACGCGGTGTTTAACGAAGATGATTTTGGTCAGGTGGAACAGCGACCTGTGGCGGCAGAATAGTCGAATGAAGATCACTCATCTCTTGCGGCGGCGACTTCGCGTTTGGAATTCGGAATTGGAATATGCCCGTCAGCGATGAAGAGGTTAGACATGCGCGCGACGTGGTCGCCGAAATCGTCGCCACGCATAACCCTAAGTATGCGCCGCTGTTTGATATCCTTGAAGTTGAAGTCAGGAAGCGAGAACAGCGCTCTCAGCTAATCCGAAACGCGATATCAAGAACGGATTTGGCTAAGCTGCGAGAGCTGCGTCAAAGGCGTCAAAAAAATTGGAAGGATAGGGGTGGGTGATTTTTTGGAGCTCTTTCAGTCGATAACCCATCGAACCACCGATTCCATATTCAGGGCGCTTGTTGTCGTGTCCCAAAATGAGCATTCGTAGTTCGTAGTCGAGCCCGGCCTCTTTCATTCGATCTTCAAATGCGTGTCGGAACGAGTAGAACACATGTTCAGGGGTCTCGAATAAATTCCGCCGGGTGAATGCGGCGCCTACGGCCGCTGAGAACGAGTTGATTTTGTCGTG
>JBCBGJ010000515.1:0-1937 GCA_038526925.1 Pseudomonadota bacterium | reverse complement strand
TTTCAATATCGGTTTTTGAAATCCGATACAGGTCCATACAGGTCCGTTTGATGTCATCCGCGCCAAGTCGCGATGTACCTGTCACGGGTCATGACGGACAAGTCATTCCCGCAAATCGCTACGGCTTATAAGAAGAAAGATCACACGACTGTTCTTCACGCCTATCGCAAGATCAAGAAAGCCTTGGATAAGGGTGATCGCGATATGAGTGAGGAAATTGAGCGGGTCAAAAATGCAGTGTTTGACCGTCTCGCAGGCCACGATCAGACCTGATCCACAGCCGGGCGCGGACTGGGACTTGCTTTTAGCTGGAAATTCGTGATTTTAGCGGCCCGCTCCCTAAAAGGAGCGGGCTGATTCGTTGATGCGGGACGAGAAAAACACGCGGGCAAGACCGGATAACCGGCAAAGGGATGATGAGATGAAACTGACGATCGAACGCGGCGCGCTCTTAAATGCGCTTGGACATGTCCAAAACGTCGTGGAACGCCGGAACACCATCCCGATCCTGTCTAATATCCTAATCGATGCGACCGGCAGTGAAGTGAAATTCACTGCGACCGATCTCGACATTGAAGCCGTTGATCATGCCGACGCCAAAATCGCGGACGCTGGCGCCGTAACCGCGCCAGCTGGCACGTTGTTCGACGTCATCCGTAAACTGCCAACCGGCGCCGATGTGGAGCTCGAGCTCAACCCGGAAAACCGGCAACTCGCCATCCGCTCTGGCCGGTCCAAATTCTCACTGCCAACCCTGCCCGCGGGCGATTTCCAAACGATGACCCCGGACGAAGACGCGACCGAGTTCGATCTCGAAGCTGCAGATCTTCGCCGCCTGATCGACAAAACACGCTTTGCCATCTCCACCGAGGAAACCCGCTACTATCTCAACGGCGTTTACCTCCACACAGCTGACACAGATGGCGGCAAGAAACTCCGCACCGTTGCCACCGATGGTCACCGCCTCGCCTTATCAGAAGTCGACGCACCAAAAGGCGCCGAGGCACTCGAAGGCGTCATCGTCCCGCGCAAAGCCGTAGGCGAGGTCCGCCGCCTGATCGATAGCGATGATGGTGACGTGTCGGTTTCTGTGTCCGACACAAAAATTGTGTTCAAGTCGGGCCGCGCCCAACTCACGTCGAAACTGATTGATGGGTCTTTCCCAGACTATGCCCGCGTCATCCCAAAAGGGAACGCCAAGGCGCTTGTTATCGACAACAAGCTCTTCGAAGCTGCAGTCGACCGCGTTGCGACTGTGTCGGCCGAGCGCTCGCGCTCGATCAAACTCTCGCTGGCGGAAGGCCGCATCACGCTCGCCGTGAACAGCGCGGAGACCGGCCAAGGTCACGAAGAAGTCGAATGCGACTATCAAGACGACGCGATGGATATTGGCTTCAACGCGAAATACCTGCTCGACGTCACGGCGCAAATCGAAGCTGAAGATGCGCGGTTCCTGTTCAATGACCCCGCCTCCCCCGCTCTCGTGCTCGATCCAGGCGATGAGAGCGCGCAATACGTGTTGATGCCGCTCAGGGTCTAGTGACCGCTCTTACCCGCCTTCGTCTGACCGATTTTCGCAGCCATGCGAGCCTAGACCTCAAGCTCGATGCGCGGCCCGTTTGCCTTTGGGGCTCGAACGGCGCTGGTAAAACCAATATTCTAGAAGCCATCAGTCAGCTCGGGCCAGGCCGCGGACTACGCGCAGCCGCGCTCCCTGATATGGTTCGGCGCGGCGGAGAGACCGGGTGGACAGTTTCCGCAACGCTTGATGATGAACGCAAGATTGGCGTCGGGCTAGACCGAGGCGCAACCGGCAACAAACGAACGGTCCGTCTTGATGGTGCGCCCGCCACGGCGTCAGACCTCGCTGACTTGATCCGCATTGTCTGGCTGACCCCAGCCATGGATAGCGTCTTTCGGGGCGGCGCGAGCGAACG
>JBCBGJ010000514.1:0-1952 GCA_038526925.1 Pseudomonadota bacterium | reverse complement strand
TTTCGTCCACCACCGAACGGACGATGGCAGAGCATTCAGGACGCTGAACATCCTGGATGAATACAGCCGTCAACGCATCGATCACTTCGGTCGAGTTCAACTTACGCTTCACACGGATCGCCAAACATTCCCGGCTGTATTCATCCAGGATGTTCAGCGTCCTGAATGCTCTGCCATCGTCCGTTCGGTGGTGGACGAAATCGTACGACCAGACATGATTGCGATGCTCAGGCCGAAGCCGGACACAAGATCCGTCATTCAGCCAGAGCCGCCTTTTCTTGGGTTGTTTCGTTGGGACCTTCAGCCCCTCACGTCGCCATAGGCGCTCAACACGCTTGTCGTTCACCTCCCAGCCTGCATCTCTCAGCAGAACTGCAATCCGACGATAGCCATATCGCCCATATTGGCGCGCCAGTTCGATCATGTCCGCCACCAGCAGGTCCTCGTCAGTTCGCCCCGCAGGCACCCGGCGTTGTGTGGATCGGTGCTGCCCCAGAACGCGGCATACACGACGCTCAGAAACCTTCATCTGGCTGCGCACGAGATTGATGCAGGCACGGCGACGGGAGGGGCTCAGAAGTTTCCCTTTGCGGCCTCGGACAAAATCAATTTGTCAAGCGTTAGGTCCGACACGGCTCGCCGAAGGCGCTCGTTCTCCTTCTGGAGCCGCTTCAGTTCCTTCAGTTGTTCCGTGCCCATACCGCCATACTTCTTCTTCCAGCGGTAATAGGTTTGCTCAGTAACGGCGATCTGTCTGATTGCATCAATCCGCGGCATGCCTTGCCCCATCAGGACTTCAACCTGCCGCAACTTCAAGACAATCTCTTCGGGCTTGGGTCTCTTGTTGGCCATCTGTGGTCCTCCGCTTTCCTAATCATAGAGGCGGACCACTTCATTGGGGGAGGCTCATTGCGGAAAACTAGAAAACAGTAACGTGAGGACACATCGGTGACGCGCACCTCTTTGAAGGACTTTCAGTGTAGTTGGGCACAAGGTGCCGAAGCCATCGGCGACAAGTGGACCATCATGATCCTGCGTGATGCGATGCGCGGGGTCGATACGTTCTCAGGGTTCGCCAAGAATATCGGTGTGTCGAAAAAGGTGTTGTCACAACGACTTGACCACCTAAATGCCACTGGCATCCTCGACAAAGTGCCGACTGATACGGGGAGTTCGCGCACAACCTACTAATTGACGGAGAAAGGCCACGGCCTGTTCCCGGTTATTATTGCCTTGGGCCAATGGGCCGACCAATGGGTCTACGGATACGGGAATGAACCTGTAATAGCCGTTGATTACAAATCGGAACATCCGCTTGACAAGATTTTTGTCTCAGCTGATGGGGATGGCCCGCTCGGCGCCGCAGATGTCAAATTACTGAGCCGAGACAAGAGTTCCACTTAATAGCCAGCTGGTTCATCACCGCGCACTAGCCGAATAGTGGCGCTGTTTGTCAGGTTGCGCAGGTGCCAGCTGTGGCAGTCGCGCGAGGGGTTTGGCGTCTGCCGCCCCAGCATAGCGAATATAAGCGAACTTGCGCAAACCATCTACGTGGGTATTCAGGCAGCGGCTAGGAGGGCTAGGAATTTAGGAATTGCCAAACCTGTTCCCATATTGCTGTGCGGCCCTTTCGGAAAGCTCCGTCATGGCCCACATGTTTTAGCCCGAGTTCAGGGGGCGAAACGGTGATCAATTCAGAGGCCGCGTTCGGATAGCAGTCCAACACGTCCTGGGCGGACTTGGAAGTCGCAATTGGATCGTCGCTAAAGACCCACGAGCGGATCGGGGAGGCGACGTCATTGTAGAATTTCGAGGTTAACGTCGTTTTCAGCTCTGGTTGAAAATCGGTGTGACCTTTGTCGCGAAGTTCTTGGTAGCGCCGGTCGGCCCGTCGCTCTGCCGATGCGGTCACGAAAAGCTTCACATCTGCATCGGGGCGCAACTGCTGCGAC
>JBCBGJ010000513.1:0-1953 GCA_038526925.1 Pseudomonadota bacterium | reverse complement strand
GCAAGTAAAAAATAATGAATACTTCTTTATGTTTTCTGATTGCTCGGCCGGATTTTTTCAATCTGTGCCGCAAAATGGTCTTGTTGCGGCAATAGGTGGGCGTGTACGTTCAGGTAAGCTTCAGCTCTAACGCAATAGAGAAAATGAATATAAAGATTTTCGCGATCCCACTCATAAGTCTTGCCATCTCACCCGTTGCCTTTGGCGATAGCTTTCAGAACATGTCGGAAGCGGCGGCAGACTCCGCAGACGCGTCCGCCCGGCTTGTCGCCTCCGGCGGACAGGTCGCTATGGGCGCTGTTGCAATTCCCCTTGCTGGGCTCGGCGCGCTGGCCGAAGCTGGGGGCGAAACCGCCACAGAAATATCAGCTGACCTTTGGGACACAGCGAATGCACCCCTGAAAGTCGACGATACCATTATCGTACCGCAACCAATGCCGGATCTTGTTGAGCCGATCACCACGGATGGCGAATCAAATGGAGCAAACCAATGAGGTCCATCATACGCTTATGTCTCACATGCCTGCTCATGGCAGCTATATCCCACACAAGCATTGCAGACAGTGGCTCAGGAGGCTCAACATTCAAGCAGGCGTTTTCACCAGAAGAGGCTGCAGTCTTCTCCAAGTCGATCGAAAAGCAACTCGGCGATATGGGTGCGCGTGTGGCAATCGTTTTTCGAACCGGTCGCACGCGAGATAAACTCCCAGATGGGATAAACTACACGCACGGTGGTTTTTGGACATATCAGGCCGCCCAAACGCCGTCTGGTGATTTGCTAAGGGGTTATGTTGCGCAAAACCTATTTCATGGAGACGGCGAAACGCTTCCGAAAACCCAATCCTATTTGGATACCGATTTTCCCTTTGAATTCGTCGGCGCCTCGTCTGTGCGCGATTTAGGAGTTATCATCCCCACCCCGGTGCTTCAAAGGCGAATCTTGAAAATGATGGAAGATGGACAGTATTCGAAGGTACACGACCCAGATTACTCACTTATCGCGTCGCCGTTTAATGATCGCTTTCAAAACTGCAATGAGTTTATCCTGGATGTCATTGCGGCGGCTGTTTGGGATACGACCGACTATTCGCAAATCAAGGCTAATTTGTCGGAACATTTCAAGGCGGGTCGAATAAAAACTGGCTTGCTTGCCCGTGTGTTTGGTCCTTTAGCAGACGAACGAATTAAATTGGCGGACCACCGCGGTAAACCAATCTATACAGTCACGTTTGATTCCTTGGCGACGTTCATGCTCGACAATAATCTTGCTCAAGATGTTTTCATCATTGAACCGGAAGGAATTGTCGAACGCCGCGACAGTTAAGGTTTCAATTCATTAATCCTCGTCTTTGGGCCGCTTCGCGCGCTTCACTTGCTCTGGATCTGCAAAACTATCGATCACGTTGAAGATGGCTGCGAAATCATCAAGCAGTTCGCGCACGCGGTCTGGATTGTCGAGCGGCGTGAACATGGAGCCTGGCTCAAATAGATCACCGCCTTCTAAGGCGATGAGGAGTTCATTGTCTTGGAAGCTGCAGCGTAGTTTTCCGCCGCGAAACACTTTTTCTAGCTCGATCAGGCGCTGCATCAGGTCCGGCGTCAGCAAGAAACGCGCTTCGACTTGATCCGTCCCGAACACTTCAAACGCATCTTCGAATTGGTTGGATTCCAGCTTGACCCGATCCATGCCGCGTCGCCCCAAGAACCGATTAAGAATGCCCGCATCGCGCAGAACCAAGGTCTGGCCGTGAAAGCTCTTGTGGAATTGAAACCGCAAACACTGGCCCTGGAACACGGTGACCCAACGAGTTCGCGTGCGCCCTTTTGAGTCGGTCGAGCGGCGGCGTTCTTCCAGATGCGCTTCAAAGAACTCAAAATCCACGCCATTGCGCTCGCCCGTCAACCGGTCTTCGAAGGCAGAACGATCCCAGTCGGGCACGAGGCCGGCGCCGC
>JBCBGJ010000512.1:0-1958 GCA_038526925.1 Pseudomonadota bacterium | reverse complement strand
TGTAAGAATCGCGCCTGTGCCCCAACGCCAACCAGACGGCCAGGTCATAAAGCTCGTTAATGTCTGAGATATCTCGAAGCGGCTCGGGGTTGGCGGCGATCCGATCCCGAAACTGCTGCCAGCTCTCACCAATGCGCGCTTCCTTCTCCGCCTTTTCTTTGCGGCGCTGTTCCATCATCTGTTCGTGCCTGATCTGGAAATCAGTCTTTTCAGGTTCAGGGGGGCTAATGAGCTTTGAGAGCGCTTCGTTCAAATCATTGTTTCTGCCGATGGCTGCTTTGATACGCTCAAGGCCGGCTGCCGGCTCGCCAATATGACGCCAAATTGCAAACGCCCCGGTCAGCGCGACCAAACGGTCATTGGGGTTATCTTGGTTGCGAAGATCTGTGAGGAGCCAGTCCATGTCGCTTTCGGACAACCACCAGAGCTCTCCGAGACCGTTCGCGGCATGATGCGAATGCAGATCGCCATTATTCTGGCGCTCGGCTTCTACGGCCAACCAGAACATTTGCCTATTGATCAGAGGTTTGCCCCGTAGCGCCTTATCGAGCTCGGTGCGTGCCTCACTCGTTCTGAAGTCACTTGAATGGTCTGAAATGATGCCGACATACCGCGTCGCCTCTGCAACGTTCGGCTCGAGATCACGGCTCGATGGACAGGACTGAACCAATCTCGTGCAGAGCGTGCTCAGCGGCGCGGCGAGATGCGCAAAGCGTATGGAGTGCTCTTGGTAAGCCTCCTCAACCCATGGCTTTTCGCGAAGCAATTTGTAGAACAAGTGCGCCAAACCAATCGGGTCCGGCAAGTCCGCGTGTTCAGCGATCTCGATTAGGCCATAGCTGAGACCCGCATGGAGAGATTTCATGTTGTCGGCCGGACGTTTACGAATAAGCGCTTCGAGGTCTTCGAGGCTAATGACTGCAGGATAAATGCCGATCAATGCGGGCGCCAATGCGCGTTTCGGATAGGTTTTGGCATACTTACGAATATGAGTTGCGAGGGCCTGCTTCTGATCCGGCGTCCCAATGGATTGCATCGCGCGTGCACCGAGAGCCTGCTCATACGCCGATCTCCGGCTGGTTGCGGCTTGAAGCGCGATGTCAGCGCAGGTTTCGATCTGGCCCACCCAAATTAGTCGCAGCAGAAATTCGCGGACTTCGCCAGACGAGCCCGCTGACAGCCAGAGTTCGCGGATCGTTTCATCGAGGTCCTGATGCGCCAATCGCGATATTTGATTGATATCCACTCTAATGCCTGCATCATCTCTGCCGCGGTACCGCTCGGCGAACTGACGAAGGATGATCTTTCGGTCTTTGATGGGCAGCAGCTCTGGGTCGCCGCCTTCAATAATGAGATCAGGCTCAAGCGGTAGGACGAGTTGCCTGAAACGGTTGTCCAATTGCGCGAGCCATGCTGTGACGGGCCGTAGCGACGGACGCAATCGTCGTGTTCCGTATTGCTCCTTGCTAAGAAGGTTCCAGATCCTGCGCACCGGGCAGCCAGCCTTTATCTGTTCGAGCATCCACTCTGCGGTTAAGAGTTCTTGTGCCGAACTGTGGTGAAAACGGACGCGCCCATGGCTGGCAGGATCAAAGATGGCGCGGTTGAGCAGGAATTGTTGGTCGTGACCCGACCAGTCCGGCAAGGCGTCTTCGGGATTGAGTGACACGGCGTCTTGAGGTCCGCTCGGGCTGTCGAGCGGCCAGGCAATAAATCGTTTGTGTCCAAGGCTCATCGCTGCAGCGACGGCGCGCGCGCCGCGCAACGCTGTTTCTTCGCTGAGCGTATCTCGGCGTCTCAAATCGAGGTTAGGCTCGCGCAAACGCTGTTTCAGAGACCATTTCAAAATCTGGTACTTGGTGCCGACCGTTTGATCCTTCTTCCAGTTTGCAATCAGGCCCAGAAGGTCTTGTGGACGATTGGCTAAGGATTCGGCGTCTGCGTCTTGAATGGCTTTA
>JBCBGJ010000511.1:0-1961 GCA_038526925.1 Pseudomonadota bacterium | reverse complement strand
TTTATCAAGGGCAGTCCATTCGCTACGCAAATAGTCGGTTGCATAAGCGAGCGGCTCATAGGTTTGTGGGTGCAGCAGGACATTGCTGATATCGGCTTTGTCGTTTTCGGCGAGCACTTCGACGCTGCCATCACTTGCGCTAATTTTGACCAGAGCAGCGGTGTCCCGGCCCCGGCTATCAACCGCGAACATGTGCGTGTTGTCTTTGTTGAAGCCAAACGTGTTGGTCGTCAGGAAGTCTTCGGCAGGGATGGAAAGGAGAGGGTTTCCGTCCATATCGACCATATCTGCGCCGCCGCCAGCTGTTTGAACGATGCCAAAGCGCGGCGTGAGCGAGTTATCGATAACCCAGCCTGCATAGCCTGGATTCTCTTTGACCAGCTCCCGCTCACCCGTCGAAGCATCGACCAAATAGAGGTCGAAAATTTGCGGATTACGCTCATTCAAACCAATCAGGACGTGATCTGGCTTCTCCGACGAGACGCCTTGTATGACAGCGCGCACGCCATCTTCTACGGGGGTCAGATCAAGCACTTCGCCAGTTGCGATGTTCGACGCGAAAACGTGGAAGTTCTCGTCGCCGCCATTGTCTTGAACGTAGTAGACGAATTTTGAGTTCGGAGCCCAAAAGTGCGAGCGGATGCCGCGATAGGTGTCGTTGGTGACGGGTTTCGCAGCGTTCGGATCATCAGCTGGGGCGACCCAGATGTTCATCACGCCATCTACCGGAGCAACCCAGCTCGTATAACCGCCATCCGGACTGATGCGGCCTTGTGTACGTTCTGGATTACCGAAAATCGCGGCGCGATTGATGAGCGGCGTCGCCGGCTCGGCCACGATTTCTGTCACGGTTTCGACGGTTTCCGTAACGGTCGTTTCCGCGGGAGCTTCTGTCTCTGTTGTGGCAGTTGCACACGCCCCAATCGCCAAAGCACTGGCACCCAGGATCAAACTTAAACGCATTTATTAGTCCCTTCTGAAATTATCGAATATCGATATATTCGATCAGTTGGGATTGCAAGCACTTTGCGAAAAAATTCTCTGATTTACGCTGATCGTAAGTCTGCACCGAGCGATTTCATATGCTTCATGAAGTCGGGATAGCTGGTCGCGATCATCGCTGCATCATCAATCGAGACCGGCTTTTGCGATGCCGTTCCCATAATCAACGCGCTCATCGCGATGCGGTGATCGTGATGGGTCTCAACCAAGCCGCCACCGGGGACAGCCCCGTTGCAGCCTTGAATGATAAACCCATCTTCGGTCTCCTCGACCTCAACGCCATTGACCCGTAACATCGCTACCACGGCTTTAATCCGGTCACTCTCTTTGACGCGAAGCTCTGCAGCGCCCTTTACCACGGTGGTGCCCGTCGCAAAGGCGGCGAGCACGGCCAGGATTGGGAACTCGTCAATCATACTTGGTACCAGATCGACGGGAATTTCGGCGCCTTTGAGGTCAGCGCTTTCAAAACTCATATCGATCAAACGCTCCCCAGCGGCAGATCCAACATCTTCCGCGCCCACATGTGCGCCCATAATGGCTGCGGCGCGATAGAACCCGTCGCGGGTTTCGTTGGACATCATCCCTTCAACAAGCACACCACCGCGAGGCGAGATCATGGCGGCTGCCGCCAAGAAAGCTGCGGAGCTCGGGTCTCCCGGGACAATTGTTTCTTGAGCGCTCAGTGACTGGCCCCCCTGAATAGAGACGACGTTCGCGGCGCCGTCGCGCGCGCTTGTTACGTCTGCGCCAAAGCCGCGCAGCATGCGCTCAGAATGGTCGCGCGTGATCCGGGACTCGCGCACTTGTGTCACACCTTCAGCGTTCAGGCCCGCAAACAAGATGCAGGATTTAACCTGCGCAGAGGCGTGCGACGGCTCATAGGATATCGCATTGAGGTCGATGCTTCGACGGGTGAGCGGGAGCTGGTCAAAGAGAATCCAGGCTATGCAGGCTGG
>JBCBGJ010000510.1:0-1989 GCA_038526925.1 Pseudomonadota bacterium | reverse complement strand
CTTGGCTCTGGAAGTTTTGATCTCAAACCATCGCTCACCGCATTCTCGCGAACCGGCAACTGGAATTATGGCGGTCAAGCTTCTGCGGTTATTCGTCTGGACGAGAATGATGAGGGCTACACGTTCGGAGACCGGTTCGAGGCCACGGGATGGCTCGCTTTTGAACCGGCGCCTTGGATCTCTTTTTCGGGTCGGCTCAAAGCCGCAAGCGTCGGCCAGATTGATGGAACAGATCCCATCATCCGCGCGCCTGTTCAAACGGCGGATCCAGATAATCATGGCGGTGAAACGCTGGAGGCGCTGATTGGGGTCAATCTGGCCGGACAATCCGGCTGGCAGAAGGGGCACCGAATCGCCGCAGAAATCGGCCTGCCGGTCTATCGCGACCTCAACGGACCGCAGCTTGAAACCGATATGACCGTCACGCTCGGTTGGCAAAAAGCGTTCTAAGCGCAGTCGTATAATAGAGATTGGGCCGAGAGATACTTCATCTCTCGGCCCTTTTATTTGGCTCAGGCTCACGTCGTGAGGACCTTTACAAATTTTCATCCGTGTGCAGTTGTATCCGAACCGGGGTCAACATGCGCATACATATTAGCGAAGTTCCACAAGTTGTGATCGGCACGAAAGGCTTTGATTTTAAGATCGGCCAAAAAGTGTCGTCTGTGCCACGCATGCACCTCGAAGGCGGTGCAATTGTCTTTTCTAGTTTAGCGCACCCGGACCTTCTCATCGGCAATGACCGCGCTGTGTTCTGGCACATCTTTACGGTTGGGCTGAACCTTTATGAGAGCACGGGCCTTGAGGATGACATTGTCATTTTCAATCCGAAAAACCCTCGCGAGTCGTCGCAATGGCCCAAGCAAGTCTTTTATGAGACCGCCAAACAAGGCTTCGCGCTTTACAATGATCTCGACGCCAAAGCGTCAAATGTCGCTTACTATCAACCACCCAGCCGGACCCACAAAATCGACGACGCTGATGGAGAGGTTTGGCTTGAGATCCATGTAGAGTTTCGCGCTGGCCCAGGCCAGACGGTCATCGGGCAAAGGCGGCGCTTCAACAAGAATACCGGCGAGGTCGAATATGGACAAACTTTCGTTCAGCCGATTGATGTTGCGATCAACTCTTATGAAGAGCTCGGCAAAGCGATAGAGCAAGCGCTCAGCCCAAAACAAGACCGCAAGAACGTGATCAAATCGCCTGCATCGGATTGACGACGGGCAAAGTTAAACACCGTTCAACAAATTTTGACTGTATAACATTGCAAGTAAGTGGCAGTTGCAATATGCAACAAAGGTCAAAAGGATTGGACCGAGGACGTGCGCCCCGGCCCAGAGAATGCCATGAGTAAAAAAACGCCCACTAACCATCTCCGCGCTTGGCGCGAATTTCGTGGTTTTACGCAGGAAAGCCTCGCGTCGAATGTTGGTACAACGGCAGCTGTGATCTCACTACTTGAAAATGGACAGCGCGGCCTGTCGGCCAGTTGGTTGGAACGCCTATCGCGTCCGCTTCAAACATCACCTGGATTCTTGCTCGATCATCATCCTAGCGACCTGACGGCTGAACTGTTGGATCTTTGGGCCAGCATTCCAACTGAGAACCAGCCCAAAGCGATCAAAGCGCTCCGGTCATTGTCGAAGGACAAGACCGGCACTTAGCGCTCGTACTTCTATGTGCTGAGTTCGCGTTCAAACAGAGCTAGCATCCGGCCCCAAGCGCGCGCAGATTGCTCGGGATTGTGCGCACGTGAATCCGTTGGCACCCAACCATGCATGGCATCGTCATAGACTTCGATTTCCGCAGGAACGTCGGCAGCTTCAAACGCGGCGATCAGCTCGCCTTGCGCCTCTGGTTGCCGCTCATGGTCGTTTTCAGCAATTGCAATCAACACGCCGCCTTGCATGTCGCCAGCTAGGCGATGCGGGCTGTCTTCTGCTTCGGTGACCAGACCGCCGCCATGGAATGAGGCTGGCGCTTTCACAC
>JBCBGJ010000509.1:0-1996 GCA_038526925.1 Pseudomonadota bacterium | reverse complement strand
CGACCCCGACGCTTCTGGCTATATTCTGTTTCATTTTGATCGTCGTTTTGGAGGCTCGAAACATACCGGGTGGAATCTTAATTGGGATGCTGACCATAACCATCGCTGGGGTTCTTCTGGGCGTTGCAGAGCCGAGCGCGATTGTTTCGACGCCGCCTTCCGTTGCACCGACTTTGTTCGCATTAGACTGGACACAAATGCTTGAGATCGGCCTTGTCGTGATTGTGATCTCGTTCCTATTTGTCGATTTGTTCGATACCGCAGGGACCTTGGTCGCGGTCGCGCATCGCGCGGGATTACTCGACGAAAATGGGCACGTTGTTGGTCTTAGGAAAGCGCTCCTTGCTGACTCCACCGCGACAATGGTTGGCGCCGTGGTTGGGACTTCATCTGCGACCAGTTATGTCGAGAGCATTGCGGGCGTAAAGGCGGGCGGGCGGACAGGCCTGACGGCGGTCGTCGTGGCATCTCTGTTCCTTCTCGCGCTCTTTTTCGCGCCATTGGCTGGCGCCATCCAAACTTATGCCACAGGGCCAGCATTGGTTTTTGTCGGTTGTGTGATGGTTGGCGGCCTCGCTTCTGTCGATTGGGAGGACATGACAGCCTTTGTGCCGGCGGTGATCACCGCGATCGCCATGCCGCTTACCTATTCGATTGCAACGGGAATAGGTCTTGGGTTTGTCGCTTACGCGGCTCTCAAGCTTGGCTCCGGCAAGTGGAAGCAGCTGAGCCCCAGCGTCGCGGTCCTGGCAGTATTATTCTTGCTCAAATTCATCTTCCTGGACGGATAGAGTTTGACAGTACCGCCGCGCCCAGAGCCAATTGAGCCCGCTCAAATCCATATGAGCCGCTCGCAGATGCGAGACCCCAATTACTTTCCACCGCTGCGCATCGCGATCCCGCTCGGAATTCAGCACGTCGTGGCGATGTTTATCGGGAACGTAACGCCCGCCATCATCGTCGCCGGTGCAGCGGGGTTTGGCTACGGCTCGGACGACCCCACTGACTTGATCTATTTGATCCAGATGTCGATGTTCTTTGCGGGGATCACAACGCTATTCCAAACGATTGGCTTTGGTCCGGTTGGGGCGCGGCTTCCGATTGTCCAAGGCACCAGTTTCGCCTTCTTACCTATTATGGTTCCGATCGTCGCAGGAACAGGCGTCTCTGGCATGGCGGCGCTGATGTCCGGCGCGATTGCGGGGGGCGTGTTTCACGTTTTGCTTTCGCTCATCGTGGGGCGAATCCGATTTGCATTACCGCCTTTGGTCACTGGCTTAGTGGTTGCGATGATTGGACTGTCTCTGATCAAGGTGGGCATTCAGTATGCCGCCGGTGGCGTTCCAGCAAAAGGCACTGCAGATTACGGAGCCTGGCAAGGGTGGCTGCTTGCCGGAAGTGTGTTGGTCACCACGCTCGCGTTTAAATTTTTGGCAAAAGGCTTACTTTCGACCGCATCAATTTTAGTCGGTCTGTTGGTAGGATTCCTTATGGCGATCCCAAGTGGTTTAGTCGACTTTTCTGTGGTCGCATCCGCGAATTGGTTCACGCTCCCAGACCCTTTCCGATTCGGTATTGAGTTGTCCGCGCCAGCCATCGTCGGATTCTGCTTTATGGCCGTCGTTACGGCGATCGAAACGGTGGGCGACGTCAGCGGAATTACGGAGGCCGGGGCAAAGCGCGAAGCGACCGATAAGGAGCTCTCAGGGGCGACATTCGCGGACGGACTTGGCTCCTTCGTCGCGGCACTCTTCGGCGCATTGCCCAACACATCTTTCAGTCAGAATGTTGGTCTGATCGCGATGACGGGAATCATGAGCCGTCACGTAGTCACCTGCGGCGCCGTGTTCTTGGTTTTCTGTGGGCTCGTTCCAAAAATTGGAGCGCTCATCACAACCATTCCGATTCAAGTCCTAGGGGGCGTGGTGATCATCATGTTCGGAATGGTCGTCTCATCGGCTTTGGCGATCTTAGCCAAAGTTGATTGGAACCAGCG
>JBCBGJ010000508.1:0-2012 GCA_038526925.1 Pseudomonadota bacterium | reverse complement strand
CGCAAGTGGAGAAGGCGACCCGGAAGCGCTACCCGAAAGGCTTTGATGCGTACGGCGCCGATGCGCTGCGCTTTCCGTTGTAATTGACGCCAAGAAAGTCGTCATCGTCAATTTCAGGCCCATACCAAACCGGGATCCGGTGGCCCCACCAGAGTTGGCGGGAGATACACCAGGGCTCGATATTCTCCATCCAGTTGTAGTAGGTCCGGTCCCAATTCTCCGGCACGAACTTCGTCCGTCCGTCGCGCACCGCCTCAATCGCCGGCTTGGCGAGCGTTTCCGCATCGACAAACCATTGGTCGGTCAGCATTGGCTCAATGACGACGCCGGAACGATCGCCGAAAGGCTGCATGATTTTCTTGTTCTCGACATAAGGGACAAGCGGGGCTTCTGTGTCCTGATCCTTATGCTTTGGATCTGCGATCATGACCGCATTGCCTTCAGACGTGATGTCAGAAACGACGGCTTTCCGCGCTTCGAACCGATCGAGCCCGCGATACTGATCCGGGACCAGGTTCATCGCAGCGATCTTGGCTTCGTCGAACTCTTCCTGGCCTTCCGCGATGCGCTGTGCCACCGCAGCAACGGCTGAATAGTCTTCGCCATCGGCGCGCATGAAGCCTTTCTCATCCATCAGCGCATACATCGGAATGCCGCCGCGCTTGGCGACCTGATAGTCGTTAAAGTCGTGCGCGCCGGTAATCTTCACGGCACCCGACCCGAAGGTCGGATCTGGATATTCGTCCGTGATGATCGGGATCAGACGGCGATGCTCTTTCGGGCCAACCGGGATTTCGCACAGTTTGCCAACAATTGGCGCGTAGCGCTCATCGCTCGGGTGGACCGCAACCGCGCCGTCGCCCAGCATGGTTTCAGGCCGCGTTGTGGCAATCGAGATATAGTCGCGGGTTTCTTCAAGCGTGACATTCCCGTCCTCGTCCTTCTCGACATAGGTATAGGTTTGCCCACCCGCGAGCGGGTATTTGAAATGCCACATATGGCCGTCGACTTCTTTATTCTCAACCTCGAGATTTGAGATCGCGGTTTGGAAATGCGGGTCCCAATTGACCAGGCGCTTGGCGCGATAGATCAGCTTTTCTTTGTAGAGCTCAACGAAGACCTTATTGACCGCGACGTTCATCTCCGCGTCGAGGGTGAACTTCGTATTCTCCCAATCGCATGAGGCGCCGAGGCGTTTGAGTTGGTTCAGGATCGTTCCGCCGGACTCTTCCTTCCACTCCCAGACCTTCTCGATAAATGCGTCGCGCCCCATAGAGCGACGGTCTTGGTTCCCGCCCGCCGCGAGTTGGCGCTCGACCACCATTTGCGTCGCGATGCCCGCATGGTCCATGCCGGGCTGCCAGCGGACATTCTTGCCACGCATCCGCTCAAACCGACAAAGGATGTCCTGAACCGTATTGTTGAGCGCGTGCCCCATATGCAGGCTGCCGGTCACGTTCGGCGGCGGGATCATGATCGCATAAGGTTCGGCCGAAGTGTCCATACTCGGCCGGAAACAGCCCGCATCTTCCCAACGCTTATAGATGCGCTGTTCGTGGGCTTGAGGGTCAAAACGCTGGTCGATCATTGTGTGCGGTCCGGTCGGTCTTTGGAGAATCGAAAAAGGCGCGCCAGCCGGGGCGCGCCCGTCTCTTTAGCAGAGGAATTGTGTGGGTCTAGCCAGCCATGCGTGCAATTCGCTGCACTTCGGCTTCCACATGCTTCTCAACGATCCCTGGAAGGTTCTCGTCGAGCCATTCTTTCAGCATTGGGCGCATCATTTCGCGCACCAAGCCTTCAATCGTTGTTGTACCACCTGCTTCTTCGCCGAACTCGACGTTTGAGAGCAGTTTGCCAAGCGCGCCAGCCGCAGCGGTTACGGTGGCAGTATCAGTCAGTGGAGCAGTCTTTGCGACCATTGGAGCTTCCTCTTCAATCACGGGCTCTGGTTGAGGCTCAGGAGCAGGTTCGAACGTGTCTTCGACAGGTTCAGCATCCGCCTCAACAAAGTC
>JBCBGJ010000507.1:0-2013 GCA_038526925.1 Pseudomonadota bacterium | reverse complement strand
GTCCGTATTGATGATCTCGCCAGTTGGGAGCGCCGGGAGAATGCCTGCGAGCGGCGGCGCATTGCTCGTCGTGGCCGGGGAGAGCTTCGCTGGACCGGCCAGCCTCGCGCGCACGCCGCTCGCAGGCATTCTCCCGGCGCTCCCAACTGGCGAGATCATCAATACGGACGTCATGCCAACCCTTTCCCCGGAAGGCATGCGCCACACGATCACAGAAGACTTCACGGGCCGGCAGTGGGGCAAGTGGCTGCGCTACATCCAAGCGCGCTCAGATACGGGCGACGTGCTGATGCGAGCTGAAGATGGCGCACCCCTCTTCGCGGTGGATCGCGTGGGTGATGGGCGCGTGGCGCAATTGCTCTCCGATCAGATCTGGCTCTGGGCGCGCGGCTATGATGGCGGCGGCCCCTTCTCAGATTTGATCCGACGCTCGGTTCACTGGCTGATGAAAGAGCCGGAATTGGACGAGCGACAACTACAACTCATCGCGCAAGGCGACACCGTCCGCGCCAATTTGCGCACGCTGGCCGATCGCGCGGCGCCCCTGATCATCGAGAAGCCAGATGGCAGTTTCTTAGAGCCAGCTTGGCGCGTGGATGGTCCGGGCACCTATAGCGCCGAAGTCCCGGTGGATCAGCTTGGGCTCTACCGCGCCCAATCCGGCGGCTTGGATGCCGTCGCCCTGAACGGCCCCGCAAACCCGAAAGAGTTCGCGGCTTTGGAGGCGACCGGCGAGGTTTTGCAGCCGCTGACCACGCTTTCTGGTGGCGGCGTGTTTCGCCTTGAACGCCGTGACCAACGCCCGGACGTCCGAATGGTCGCCCGCCGCGCTGATGCCAGCGGCAACACTTGGCTCGGCCTCAGAGAACGCGGCGCCTATGCGGTGCGCAGCTCAACGAGCTTGCCGCTCTTACCGGGGATCCTCGCCATCGGCCTCATCCTGCTCGCGCTCCTCTTCGCCTGGCGTCGGGAAGGACGTTAGCATTCGTGATCCATTCGCATTGCGTCGAGTACGGGCGCTCAACTAGGCCGCGACGGGTCGAAGCTTGAGCTCTGGCGCCGTGATCATCACGTCTGGTGTGTGTTGCACGAGTTTCCAGCGCCCATCATGATGTTCGACAAGAGCGGTGCAGCTTTCCACCCAATCGCCATCATTCATATAGGTGATGCCATCTATCTCACGCATTTCAGCAACGTGTATGTGACCGCAAATGGCGCCATCAAAGCCTTTGCGGCGGCAGTAGGCAGCGACGTGCCCCTCGAAATTGTGAATGTGGTTCAAGGCGCGCTTAGTCTTTTTCTTCAAAGCTTGGGAGAGAGACCAATAGGGTAAGTTGAACCAACGTCTTACCGTATTCAGTTTCGTATTGGCCCAGAGCAGAAGATTATAAGCATGATCGCCGAGATGCATGATCCATTTGCGATCGGCCCGCATCATTCCATCAAACATATCTCCGTGGACAACGAGGTATCGCTTGCCATCCTCCCCCAAATGAACGGCGCGATTACGGATTTTGATACGCCCAAAGCTAACTTTGAATTGCAGGAAGGCGCGTAAAAACTCGTCATGGTTTCCGACGATATAGATAACTTCTGTGCCACGCTTTGCGGCTGTCAGGATTCGCCTCACAACATTGGTATGTGCCTGCGGCCAATGCCACTTTTTCTTGAGGCGCCATCCATCGATAATGTCGCCGACGAGATAAAGCCGCTCGGCGGTGTTGTGTTTGAGAAATTCGGCGACGGCCTCCGCCTGCGCGCCCTTAGAGCCGAGATGCAGGTCAGATATAAACACGCTGCGATATTTGGGGGCCACTTGGGTCATCTCACCGCCGTTAGTTTGATTTGGTGAGAGTTTTGTGACGCCTATGCCCAGGCCGTGAAGGTCGTTGCAAACGCTTGGTAAAACCGAAACATCACCGTCATGGTCCCGTGGTTTTTGCGCTGGCGTCCGCGGCACAAGGGGCGTTAGGTGGAGTGTCTTAGATGGGGCGAATTTAAGACACCGCTCAG
>JBCBGJ010000506.1:0-2016 GCA_038526925.1 Pseudomonadota bacterium | reverse complement strand
CCCATCCACGGGTGGCGGCGAAGCGCATTCGGCCGAGGCAGTGCGTTACCGCATCAAGCAGCTGATTGAAGACGAGGGCGAGAAGGTACTCTCGGATGATAAGATCGTTGAGATTCTGACAGAGTTTGGGATCGAAATCGCGCGCCGCACAGTTGCTAAGTACCGTGAGAGCCTTGGCCTTCCGAGCTCGGTTCAGCGCCGTAGAATGCTGAAAGCAACAGCCTAGATCGTTCCCATGGCTTCGGCGATCAGGTCTGCCTCTGCTTCGCGGAGGATGGCCTCTTCGACGCTGGCGCCGTGAACCGGTTCTTTGCCGACCTCCAGCATAACAGGAACGGCGAACGGACTGATCTTGGGCAAGTCTTTCAAAACGATCTTGCCGCGCACCCGCATCAGCATGTCTGACAAGCGGCGAATATCTAAGAAGCCCGTCGCGGCGTCATGGCGAGCTGCCTGAAGAAGGATGTGATCCGGTTCATGGCTTCGTAGAACGTCGTAAATCAAGTCCGTCGAGAAGGTCACTTGTTTGCCTGTCTTCTCATTCCCGGGCATTCGCCGAGCAATCAGGCCGGATATTTGCGCGCAATGCGCAAAGTGACGCTTCATCAAGACCGCTTCTTCAAGCCATTCCTCAAGATCATCGCCGAGCAAGTCCGGGGCAAACAGTGCCTCCATGTCGACTTCGCCCATCGGCTCCATCGCCCAAACTGCCATTGCGTATTCGGAGGCGACAAATCCGAGTGGTTTTGCGCCCATACGCTCAAGACGACGCGTCAGAAGCATGCCGAGCGTTTGGTGTGCAAGGCGCCCTTCGAAGGGGTAGCAGGTCAAAAAGAAGCGATCGCCGCGTGGGAATGTCTCGACGAGTAGCTCATTCTCATCTGGGATCGTGGATCGCAAATCCTGGATCTCAAACCATTCTCGCACTTGATCGGGCAGGGTAGACCAACGGCCACGATCGTGGATCATTTTCCGGACGCGGCCAGCTAAGAACTGAGTGAGCGGAAACTTGCCGCCATTATAGCTCGGAATAGCCGGATTGGTGTCGACCGGGGCGCGCATCGTCAGACAGTCGGTTTCCTGCACGCCTAAAAAGCGAAGAATCTCGCCTGCGAAGAGAAACGTATCGCCAGGCGTCAACGTTGAGATGAAATACTCTTCAATCTCGCCAAGCTTGCGGCCTGCACGCAGGGCGGCGCGGCCAGTGGCTTGCCCGGCTTTCTCTTTTCCGACGCGGCTTGCGAGGCGAACGTTTAAGCTGCGCGCTTCAACAATCGCGCCGACATTCATTCGGTGCTGTTGGCGATCACGCGCAGTCCGAGCCAGCCACTCACCTGACCGCGTGCGTGTGATCCGCTTGAATCGATCATAAGTTTTGAGGGCATATCCGCCGGTCGCGACGAGATCGACAACGCGCTCATACGTCTCCCAATCCAGCCCGCGATAAGGCGCTGACATACGGATCTCATCATACAACGCTTCGAGCGCGAAGCCTTCGCCGCAGGCACGGCCCATAATGTGCTGCGCGAGCACGTCGAGTGCGCCCATCCGCATAGGCTCGCCGTCTATCTCGCCCGCCTCTACGGCGTCTTCAGCGGCGCGGCATTCAAGGATTTCAAATCGATTGGTGGGGACGAGCATTGCGCGGCTGGCTTCATCCATGCGGTGATTGGCCCGGCCGATCCGCTGGACCAAGCGCGCGGCGCCTTTCGGAGCCCCCATCTGAATGACAAGATCAACCTCGCCCCAGTCGATGCCCAGATCGAGTGTCGACGTGCACACAACGGCTTTGAGCTGCCCCGCCGCCATCGCCGCTTCGACTTTCCGGCGCTGTTCTTTCGCGAGCGAGCCATGGTGCAGCGCGATGGGCAAGCCGTCCTCATTCGCCGACCACAATTCCTGAAACAGGACCTCTGCCTGGGAGCGCGTGTTTACAAAGACGAGCGACATATGAGCTTGTTTGATTTGCTCATAGACCTCGCCCACGGCAAACCGCCCGGAATGACCGGACCAGGG
>JBCBGJ010000505.1:0-2022 GCA_038526925.1 Pseudomonadota bacterium | reverse complement strand
CCTCGCTGTGTCGCGACGACCACGCCGCGTCCAGTTCCCTTAGTTCGGCGCTTGCTCTCAGATGGAGCGGCGCTCACCCACAGCGCAACCCGAGACAATAACGCGTATTTGGCCGACGGTTTCGTAGAGAGCATTGAAGCGGCCTATGCCGGGACTGAGCTGGCGCGTCAGGAACTTGGTGGTGAGTTGCTAGACGAGGTGGAAGGCGCGTTCTGGCGGCGGCGCGATATAGATGCAGGCCGCGTGTTCAAGCGGCCGCTCCAGTTCGAAGATGTCATTGTCGCCGTCGATCCTCCCACTACCAGTCACTCAAGTTCTGATGCCTGCGGGATTATAGCCGCGGGCCGCGCCCGCGCAGACGGGTTCGGAGAGAAGTGTTTTATCCTAGCAGATGGCTCAGCGAGGGGTCTAACGCCAACTGACTGGGCGGCGCGCGCGGTTTCGATCGCGGCGGAGGTCGGCGCAACCTCAATCATCGCAGAAGCCAATCAAGGCGGGGAGATGCTGCGCACCGTGTTTGACAGTGTCGGCTGCGCCTTACCGGTTCATCTGCGACATGCGAGGCTCAGCAAACAGGGGCGGGCAAGCCCAGTGGCAGCGCTGTATCAGCAAGGCCGCGTGGCTCATGTCGGACGGCTAGATGGGTTAGAGGATGAGATGTGCCGGTTCGGAACCGAGGGTATGACGAGATCACCAGACCGGGTTGATGCCTTGGTCTGGGCGGTCACAGTTCTGATGATCGATCGCGCTGGAGCGCCCAGAATTCGCGCCGTTTAACGCCCCGTCCGGAAAGCTTTTCGGCCGAGATATTTGTTCTTTTTGGGCTCGGCAGACGCTGGCGCTTGATCCGGTTCCGTTGGTGATGGTGGTGTTTCCGAAACTTCGCCGCTCAAGATTTGACGGACATATGACAGGGCTGAGCTGCCTGTGTTTACTTCGATTTCCGGAGCATTCTTATCTAAGCGCCGCGCGAGAAGTTTGATGTGGTGTGGACTGAGACCTTCGAGGGTTTTCTCAAACACGATCTCGCCAAGCGCGGCCTTAAGATCAAGCAAATCGGCGCGCGTAAGACCTGCCGCTGTAACCTGTTTGCGGGCCAGTTTGCTGGCGACTGAGGACAGGTCCGCGTCTTTTATTCTCGGGAACAGGCTCTCGTTTGACAGAATTGCCGAGAGGGCCTCGCGTCCGGTGTTTGTAAGAGACATTGTCTAAGCCGCTGCGTTCGTGGTCTGCGCGGTGAGTCGCGCTTGGACTTCCTGATATAGCATATTCACGGTGGTTAAAGCGTCGCCCGGCCATTTTTGCGCTAGCGTTGGGTTTGAACCGAGCTCAACAGGGTTCGCCGCAAACTCTGGTTTTTGCGGGATAACCGTCTGGAAGATGTCATACTCGCTGTCCGGATCGGCGGCACCTTCACGCATAGCTTCCAGGACGATCGCCTGGTGTGAGGAGCCATCAAACTTGGTTGGCAACACAACTGGGCGGCTATTGAGACCCCGCTTTTTCAAGCTATCGATAATGTCGCCGGTGAAGAGGTCTAGACCGAGCGTCGACATGAAGTCTGGGATGGTTGGAACAATGATCAGATCAGAGGCTGAGAGTGTCGCTTCTGTCATCGCTGATATACCGGGTGGGCAGTCGCAAATAACGACATCATATTGTTTTCGAAGATCGGCCATATCCTGGCGCAGGCGAAGTCCAACGCGGCCTTCAATCGCCGTCATCGAATAGCCTTGCTCAGTCAGGATATAAATCAGCTCACGTTCCGCGCGCCTCAGGCCTGGTGTTGCCGGGACCAAAGAAAGGTCGAGCGCTTTGCCCATAAATGAGACATCACTCGCCTGTGGCACGATAAACTTCGTCATATGGGCGAAACACTCACCCAGGAAATTCTCACGGAGATAGTCGGAGACGTTCGTATAATTGCGGATCGCGTCGTAAAGCCGTTCGTCGCCATTCTCCCCATAGATGAGAAGTGATGCGTTTGCTTGGCTATCAAGATCGACCACCAGTGTTTTATAG
>JBCBGJ010000504.1:0-2024 GCA_038526925.1 Pseudomonadota bacterium | reverse complement strand
TATGACATTGAGTTTCGCGACAATGTCGTAAAGCACGACTGTGCTGTCTGAATTGTCGATAATGTAGACAAGCTCGTCATCCAAGTAGCGATAATTCAGACAGCACAGTCGTGCTTTATGACATTGAGTTTCGCGACAATGTCGTACGGGTCAAAGATCGCCTGCCCGAAGTTAGAATCTGGGTTGAAGTTGGCGGTACGAATGATGCTCCTGATTTCGCGGTTGCATATGAAACACTCGCCGCGAGCGGGGACGGCGCGCCCCTTGATATCGAACGCTCGCCCGATGATTTGATGTTTCTCTATACCGGCGGCACGACGGGGATGCCGAAAGGTGTGATGTGGTCCCACCAAATCTGGCGCGACGCGAACCTTGACGGGATGCGCCGCATCTACGGAGCTGCCCCGGAAAACTGGGAGGAGCACCGCGCTTTCGTCAAGGAGGTCGGGCAGCATGGTCGCCAGCTTCCAGCTTGCCCGTTGATGCATGGGACCGGCCTGTTCACCGCGCTTGGCGCCTTTTTGAATGGCGGCGCCATCGTGACGCTGGAAGCCAAAGCGAAGTTTATTCCGGAAGAGTTGTGGGAAACGGTTGCCAAAAATGGTGTCACCGCGATGGCAATCGTCGGCGATGCCTTCGCCAAACCAATGCTGAAAGTGCTCGAAGAGACCCCGGGCAAATATGATCTGTCGAGCGTCAATTCGATCACCTCGTCTGGCGTGATGTGGAGCATGGAGGTGAAGCGCGGCCTGATCAAACACATCCCGCAAGTCGCGCTGATGGACAGTTTCGGTGCCTCAGAAGCCGTCGGGTTTGGCATGTCCGTGACGACAGCCGATGGCGTGGTCGAAACGGCAAAGTTCGAGATCGGTGAGCATTGCAAAGTGTTCTCCGAAGACGGCCGTGAGATTGAGCCAGGGTCCGATGAGACCGGTCTAATCGCCCGCGGCGGTTCTGTTCCGCTCGGCTATTACAAAGATGAAGCAAAAAGCGCCAAGACGTTCCAAACGATCAATGGCGTACGCTACGCGATCCCGGGGGACTGGTGTAAAGTCGCCGCTGATGGAACGCTAACCCTGTTGGGCAGAGGCTCCAACTGCATCAACTCTGCGGGGGAAAAAATCTATCCCGAAGAAGTCGAGGAAGCACTCAAAGAACATGACAGCGTTCGCGATGCATTGGTCGTCGGCGTGCCAGATGACAAATGGGGGCAAGCGGTTACGGGTGTGGTTGAACTCGCGGATGGCGCGAGCGCCGAAGAAGACGAGTTGCGCGCCTTCGTGCGCACGAAACTTGCCGCTTATAAAGCGCCGAAACGCGTCCTGTTCGCCGACGATCTAAAACGCGCACCGAACGGCAAAGCTGACTATAAGCGGATCCGTAGAATTGCGTTTGAAGCGCTGGGGATTGAAGCGCCTTAGCCGTTCGACGACTAAGCCGCGTGCCTTACGGCTTTAACAGGAATGCACGTATCGCTTCGGCGCTTTGCGCGGGGTTTTCAAAGAAATTGAAGACCCCGACATCCTCAAGTACGACGCGTTCGGCATTGTTTAAAATCTGCAAAAGCGACTCCTGATCGGAGACGAACGCGTCATGCTCGGCTTGCATCAGTAGGACACGTTTGTCGGCCATAGCTTGCAGAGCGGGACGGCGATCAAACCTCAGCACCCCATAGTGCGCATCATAAGGGCGAAGGCGCACAGTGACGTTATTCATGTACGCCACCAATACCTCTCCTGGCGTTGAGTTTGGCATGTAGCGGGTATAGCGCCCCCAAGCGTCTCGAAGGGATTTTCCATCCCGGTCAATCACGTTCATTTCATCAAGACCAAGATCGTCTGAAAACTCCTGCACAGCATCCATGTCTTTCACCCCGCTCGTGCCAGAAAGGATCACACGATCGACACGCTCTGGGTGCTTCCAAGCAAGGTTCATGGCGATCAAGGCCCCGCCATGATTGCCGACAATGTGTGCTTTTTCTATGCCCAAATGATCCAATACCTGAAGCGCGCTGAGCGTGAACC
>JBCBGJ010000503.1:0-2029 GCA_038526925.1 Pseudomonadota bacterium | reverse complement strand
TCGAAGCCTTGGAAAGCGCCTTCGTTGACGCGGACTTCCTGACCGATCTCGTAAAAAACCGCTTCCGGTTCCACAGCGCGAAGTGGATCGTATTCTCGGCACAGCAGATGAGCCGATCGAGGATCGTCCAAAGCCAACGGTTGTCTACGAGATCGGTCAGGAAGTCCGCGTCAACGAAGGCGCTTTCCAAGGCTTCGAAGGCACCGTCGAAGAGTTCGACCCGGAAACTGGCCGTATGAAAGTGAATGTATCGATCTTTGGCCGTGCCACACCGGTCGATCTGGACTTCACGCAAGTCGACAAGATCGCTTAATCCAGCAGACTATTGAATTTGGCCGATGATTCTGCGCGTTGCAGGATCATCGGCTTTTTCTATGCCTCGTAGTGCAGGCTTCAGGCGTGTCGCCATCGTTTTCCCACGTTCTACGCCCCATTGATCGAAGCTGTTGATCTCCCACAAGACGCCCGCCAGATAAGTCCGGTGCTCATAGAGCGCGATCAGGGCGCCAAGTCGTTCTGGAGTTAGTTCACGCGTACTTACGAATGTAGACGGTCGTCCGCCTGGGTGAACCTTTTGCCGGGCGATATGATCAGGTAGATCTGGCTCTTCGGCTTTCACCTCTTCTGAGCTTCGCCCGTTCGCCATAACTTCGGCTTGGGCGAGGGCGTGTGCGGTCAGCGCCTCGACGCCCTCCGCATCGCTATGGCTGCCTGGAGACAAAATGAACTCAGCAGGAACCACGTGCGTCCCCTGATGGAGCCATTGGTGATACGAATGCTGTCCAACAGAGCCTTCGCCGCCCCACAGCAGCGGGGCAGTTGCTAGAGGGGCGTCCGCGCCTTCTGGGCCTACGGATTTGCCGTTCGATTCCATTTCCAATTGCTGCAAGTAAGTCGGCAACATTCTTAGGCGGCGTGAGTAGGCGAGGACCGCTCGCGATCCGAACCCGAGGAAGCTCGTATTCCAATAGTCGAGGAGCGCCAGACGTGCCGCCAGGTTTTCGCCAATCGGCGTTGATTTCACGTGCGCGTCCATCTCTGCTGCGCCAGCTAGAAAGGCTTTGAACGTCTCTGCGCCAAAGCCGGTCATCACAGCGACCGAAGCCGCCGACCAAATTGAGTACCGTCCACCGACGCTGATTGGCATGTCGAGTGTGGTCGCCGGGGCGCCGTCTAGCCATGCCGTTGCACGCTCCGGGTTTGCGGTGACCAATAGGAGGTGTTTCGCCGCTTGCTCTGCGCCCAATGTCGCTTCAAGCCATTTGCGCGCGCGCCCCAGATTGTAGAGCGTTTCTTCAGTGCCAAACGATTTAGAGATACCGATGATCAAGGTCTTTGACGGAGACAGGCCGCGCAGCGCTAGATCTAAGTCGAGTGGGTCGACATTTGCGCAAAACCGGAGGTCCAACCCTTCGATCTGATGATCGGCAAACGCATCGGCATACAAGCGAGGCCCGAAATCTGATCCGCCTATACCGATATGAACGATTGCCGAAAAGGCACCGCTCTCGATCAGGGACTCGGCTTTCGCAAGCGCTTTCACCGTGGTGTCGTGTTCAGATTGAGTCAGCGCGCTTTCAGGGGCTGAGCGCAATGCCCAGTGTAGGGCGGGGCGATCTTCAGATGGGTTTACAATTTCCGCATTGAAAAGGCGATCAATCGCGCCTTTCAAATCAATGGCGCGAGCGTGTGAAAGAAGCGCGTCGTTAATGGCGGGGGTCAGATACTGCCGCGACGAATCACACGTCCAACCCGCGCCATGAATGACGGGTTGCTCAGACTTGGCTGCTAAATCTCGCAGCGACTTCGCGCGAATATCAGTTGCGAGCGATTTTAAGGCTTCTACGGTCATGTTCCAAATCCCTCAGTCACAGTAAAAGACGGTCAGTGCCTGACCGGTGGCGCGTTTCATGATTGAAACAGGCGCGTCTGCGGGGGCTGTCTCAAAGACCTCACGCTTATTCGCACCTGTGATGAGCAACAGCACGTTCCGCGCATAGGCGACGCTGGGCTGGGTCAAAGTCATGCG
>JBCBGJ010000502.1:0-2047 GCA_038526925.1 Pseudomonadota bacterium | reverse complement strand
TTGGCGCGTCGAGGTTCGTAAGCGTTTCTAGATCTGTGCTCATCTCCTTGAAAAAATGCACTGTTCTTCGCTAAGAACATAATTGGTCGAGAACGTTAGCTCTCGCTTTTCCCAAGGCTTCCAAACAAGACCAAGTTTTGAAATCTCGCGCGAGGCCACTTTGAGGTCCGCATTGCCGCCATCAAGGAGCGTGGCTGTCACCGTTTCACTTCGTGTCAGGTCAAAGAAACTACGATTGATCGACAGCGTTTGCGGTAAGGCGAACTCCTGCAATGTCGGCGCTATATCTTCTGAGGCCCATGAAGCGGTCAACGTGACACCTTCAATAGGAATCCAATTCGCGCTGACCCCATAGTCTGATAGATTTCCTTGGTCCGATAACGTCGATTGCCGCCGGTCTAAAGACAGAGTACCGCGTCCCCATCGCGTCTCATCAATCGGTAGCGGATAACTTAGTGCGCCTTGGATATAGGCGGCCGCTCTTGAGATCGAGATACTATCAGAAGAGGATTTGAACGCTTCGCTCGATCCGCCAATTGCCCCGCTCAAAGTCACCGCGCCGTTTGGCACTTGAAACAAAGATACGTTCACGTTGGCATCTACTTTGGCGAGGCGAACCGATGTCTCAACTGGCAAGACCTCAAAGCCAACGGTCCCGCGATTTTCAACCTCGCGATCTGTTTGAGAATAGGTGCCAACAACCGACCAAGTATTTGCCGCGAGCTTACTATTTATGGTCACACCAAGATCGAGAGTTTGCGATTGGGCGAGCTGGCTGAGCTGTTCGCCATCAATTGCAGATAATCCTGTCAGGAACTCAGACTCGCTTTGTTCAAAACGCCCCGAGAAGGTCGCAATCGCATTGTCTGGCAGGGATATTGTTTTTAAACCGCTCAATTCGAAAAGATCGGAAGCTGGCACTAGGCTGCGCGCAATGCGCGGTTGCTCCAGTACGAAGGGAATGATGTCACGTTCGCGCTCTGTTAGGGGCGAACTTTCACTCACTTTACCCCGAACTGTCGTGCGATCGTTTCCGTCAATAACTACTCTCGAGGCATCAACCGTGTTTGAAAGCGTGCCGCCCCCAACGGGCGCCTGAGTGCGCGTGTTAATTGGGATGATGCGCAGATCTGACTTCAGCACGAAGTTGATGACCCGCTGATTGGCGGTAAAGCCGTATGCGAGTGACGCTTCTTCTGGGAGAACTTCGACCCTGGCTAAGCTCTCGACGGGATAGTTGTCCAGTTCTCGGAAGCCCGAGACACGACGCCCATTGATCAGCACAACAGGTGGTTCGCTTCGGCGTTGTTTTCCACTCGACGTTTCAACCTCAATTATACTGAGAAGCTCACCAATCGATGAGACACCATAAGCGGCAATATCGCTTTCAGTGAGCACCAGCTCGGGCTCATATTCGGACAAAGCGCTTCCCTTGAGATAGGACCCATCAACAATAATCTCTTGCAGGACGCGCTCGTCCGAAGCGATGTCAGACTTCTCAGCGGCATTCCCTACACCGCTCTCGGTATCCGCGAGCGAATGCATCGGTGTCAGCAGGCCAATTGAGGAACTCACAAAGTAGACCGTCAACCGACGACGCCGGAAAGAGGCAGGAGAAGTCTGACCACTACTCATGGCATACCCACCCTGCCCAGCTTGATGGAGATTCGTTTTGCTGGTGTTTCGCCGGACCCACTCAACCGAAATTTCATCTGATCGAATGATGGCGGCCCGAAGAACCCCTTTGCATTGCCGCTATTGCCTGTCGGTTCAAACGGAATGCCGCGCGTATCGAAGTCCAACGCCTCGTTCGCATTATCATCGTGATAGGCACTGATAACGTAGATACCTGAGGGCACGTCCGCAAAGGTCATAGTCGCGCCGTCTTTGGCGTCCACCCGAGCGTTCTTTTCGCAAGGTTCCTGGCCGAGCTTTGCGTGCTGGTCTTTGGTGCAGAGGCTCGCCCAAATCATACCGGTTTCAGATTGCACATTCGAAAAAACAACCTCGATTTGATGCGTCCCGGGCTCAACCGGCTCAGGTGATG
>JBCBGJ010000501.1:0-2049 GCA_038526925.1 Pseudomonadota bacterium | reverse complement strand
AAGTCCCGCGGGTTGTGTTGGTCAGTAAGAAAGGCATTCCGCCCGTCGCACTGGCAAGCCCATCCTGCGGGACTTTCAGCACCGACACGAATGGCGACGGTATTGTCAGCGGCGATGATGCCTTCACCTCATTTGGATTGCAGAACATCTCCGACGCGCGCGTTGATGCTGTGCGGCAATCCTCGAGCTTCTACGTCGCATCGAATGTCCCATTTTCGATTGATGCGCAGGCCTTCACGCCGACAACTTTCACCGAATTCATCCTGCTCCAGATTACCCGCATGCAAATGTCGATGACGCAGTCGGGAGATGACGGCTTGGCGTTTGGGTCTAGCGCCCAGCTGCCCCACACCGGCGGATCGAATGCCGGCTTCGCACCAAGCCTTCGCTTGTGGGATCTACGAACCCCGCGAAACGTCTTCAATGGAAATCAAAGGACGGCCGCGCAGCCGGGCTCTATTGCCGACCAGTCGGTTAGATTTGATGCGGAATATTCGATCGCGGCAGCCAATCTCACCGGCTATGACCTCTCACTCGGAACCTTCGATTTCCAAGTGGAAGTCGTCTATACCGTTTACGTGCCTTAGCTCTTCAGCCCCAGCTTATCGACCAGGCCGACACGCATGTCTTTGGCCGTGTAGATTTTCTGATCGTCCGCATAGACGCGGCCATCGGCAATCCCAAGAATGAGTTTTCCGCGGCGCACACGCTTCATATCGATCTCGTAGCGCACCAGTTTCGTATCCGGCGTAATTTCGCCAGTAAACCGCACATCGCCCACGCCAAGTGCGCGGCCTTTGCCGTACGACCCAGACCAGCCTAGCCAATATCCAACAGCTTGCCACATGGCATCCAGGCCTAAGCATCCCGGCATAACTGGATCACCCGGGAAGTGGCACTCAAAGAACCAAAGATCTGGATGAATATCGAACTCGCCAATCACATGGCCTTTGCCGAACTCGCCGCCATCCTCAGAAATCTCGGTTATGCGATCCATCATCAGCATGGGCGGAATCGGCAGCTGTGCGTTGCCTGGACCGAACAGTTCGCCCGCACCTGACTTCAGCAAGTCTTCCTTGGTGTAAGACGATTGCGGAGTATGAAATTCGTGCGGTCCCTTCATAGAACTGGCCTCGCTATTTTTGATTATAAGACATCTGCGATTCGCACAGACAAGGTAGCTGCGGGCCTTAACCGGTTGGGGCCTGCGCCGCAAGGCTTTGCCGTCTACAGTTTCCCGGTCTCGATTTCGGTCCCCCAGAGAACCGACTCTGGGAGGTAGCCAGAACTGCGGGCGATTTTAACCTCGCACCAGCCTGCCTCGCACGCCAAGAGTTCCGCGATCACACCTGGCTTTAAGCGTGCTTTTGACCGTGCGGTGTCTTCGGGTTCGCGCTTGAGCTCGACCTCTGCTGTGATGAGTGCTGTCCGCTCGGAAGACAGCATACGCGCTTGCATCCAGACTTCGTCGCCGTCTGGATCGCGCACGCGGCGCCAGCCATGTGTTTCGCGCACCACCAGCATCGGTAATCCTTCACGCTCGTAGCGCCATAGGATTTGGTGATCCAGGTTCGGGCCTTGGCGCCCATGCACAGCCGAATATCGCAGCGATTCAAATCGCGGCAGGGGCTTGCCTGAGAACCGGCTGATCTTGACCGTGTCGGCCGTTTGGCGCGCATCGACGTTCACAGCGCCCGCCCCAAAAAAGAAGGCGGCGCAAACCAAAGAACGTACAAACAGCGCTGTCATGACTGCTTTTTTACCGATTGAGATGAATCGTCCGTAAAACAGCGCATTGGCGATGTGCTTTTGCTCTGCTAAGCGCGGTGCAGAAAGCGAGGAAGAATGTCAGATACGCGCTTGAAGGTGATTGTGACCCGCCGTCTACCGGACGCGGTCGAGCTGCGCCTAAAGGAACTGTTTGATACCGAGCTGAATGCTTCTGATGAAGCGTTTACTGAAACCCAGTTGATCGATGCGGTCGGACGCGCGGAACACATGGCTGGCGCCGCGTGCGCGATCCAGACGGCGACGAAGTCTGGATGCAAG
>JBCBGJ010000500.1:0-2056 GCA_038526925.1 Pseudomonadota bacterium | reverse complement strand
CTATGGAGCTTCCGAAGACCGGCTTTGTTCGCCACTACCGCGCCCGCGCGCACGGCGAGACCTCTCAAGAGATACTCGACTCGCTCAAAGGCGGCGTCACGCTCGACGATGGCACGCGCTACACCTCGATCGAGGCCGAGCTTGAGCGGCAAACCGGGACAAATAACTGGCTCAATGTTCGTCTGACCGAAGGTAAGAACCGCGAAGTCCGGAAAGCTTTGGAGCATTTAGGGCTTCAGGTGAACCGCCTGATCCGGACGCAATACGGCCCATTCGAACTCTCTGATCTGCGCCCCGGTGCGGTCGAAGAAATCCCGGCAGAGGTTCTGCGAGAACAGCTCAAAGACGTCATCCCGAACAAGCTTTTACCGCAAGAACCTGAAGAGCGTCCGCAAAGACGGCGTCCTTCCGGTGGGTCACGGGTTCACAGACGGAAACGATAGGGTAACGTGCACGTAAAGCAGTCCTAGAGAACTGCAGACCAAGGGAAGAAAATCGCCGGAGACAAGCATGGGCTTTCAGAACGTTACTGAGACTTACCAAGAAGAGTCGCACCCCGCACCGCCGTCTAACCCACCGATCCACGCGCTCGAGCCGCCGATCCAACTCGACAGTCCGGAAGTCTTTTCAAGCCGCGGCGCCTACGCGTTCGAGGCTTTTGATGAAATGCGCTCCAAAGCGCCGATCATGTGGCATCCGGAACAAGTGGGCCGCGGGTTTTGGGCGCTGACCAGTCATGAGTTGATCAAAGCAGTTGAGATCGACCCTGAGACCTATTCGTCGCAACGCGGCGGGATCTTAATGAGCTATGGCATGCCGGAAACGCCGCGCCATCCCCTGCTCCACTCATCCTCCCTGAATTCTCTGATCAACCTTGATCGCCCTCATCACACGCCTCTGCGCATGGAGCACATGGCTTGGTTCCGGCCCGACTATGTAGCGGAGCTCCGGAAAAAGGTGGACGGCAAAGTCAACGCGCTACTGGACGACATGCAGGCCAAAGGCCCGGTCGTTGATATGGTAGAGAGCTTCTCTGCCGAATTGCCGCTATTTACGTTGTGCGAGATTCTCGGCGTTCCAGAGGCTGATCGTCCGAAGCTGGTGCATTGGATGCACTATCTTGAGAACGCGCAATACCAGGCGCAACAAGAAGGCCTCGGAAACCTAACTGAAGAGCAAATCCTCGAGTTCATGTCACAGATACAGGCCTTGTTCGATTATGGCCGACACCAACTCATGGAGCGCCGCAAGAACCCTAAAAATGACCTCTTGAGCGCGATCGCAAACTCCAAAATAGATGGCGAGTTGCTGTCGGAAGAATTCCTGGACGGATCCTGGCTGCTTATCGTGTTTGCTGGCAATGATACGACCCGCAACTCTTTGTCGGGAACGATGAAGCTTCTCACAGAGCATATGGATCAGCGCGCCAAACTGATCGCCAATCCAGATCTTTCTACCAATTTCGTCAATGAGGCGATCCGCATGGTAAGCCCAGTGACTTATATGCGCCGGACCGTCACCAAAGATACCGAACTTGGCGGACAACCGCTCAGCGAAGGCGATAAGGTCGTGATGTACTATGCGGCCGCCAATCGGGATCCAGCAAAGTTCGACAATCCGAATCAGTTCGACATCGAGCGTAAGAACGCCAATGAGCACTTGGCCTTTGGTAATGGACCACATGTCTGCCTAGGCAAACGTGTTGCGATCATGCAGTTGGAAACGGCTTACAACAATATTCTGGAGCGCTTCCCGAACATTCGCTGGACCGGAAATTCTTCCCTCGCGCCGAACAATTTTGTCCACGCTATCTCAACGCTCGAGGTTGATCTCGGCGTCTAAGCGCTCAGCAATGCTTCGGCGTCTTCAGCGGGCTGAGGGCGCCCAAGCGCAAACCCTTGCGCGTGATCAAAACCAAGTGTTCGGAGCCGCGTCAGCATCGCGAGGTCTTCCACCCCTTCAGCAGTTGAGGTCATCCCAAGGCGACGCGCCATCAGCGTCAGGGCCTCCAGAATGGTTTCTACGCGCGGATTATCGATCTGTTGCACAAGACTGG
>JBCBGJ010000499.1:0-2081 GCA_038526925.1 Pseudomonadota bacterium | reverse complement strand
GACTAAGATGCATCCGCCAAGTTTTGGTTGGCAAAGTCCCAGTTGACCAGATTGTCCAGGAAGCTTGCCATATAGTTCGGGCGAGAGTTCTGGTAATCGAGATAGTAAGCGTGTTCCCATACATCCATGGTGAGGAGCGGCGTGATGCCAGCGTCTGTTAGCGGGGTTTCGGCGTTCAGGGTTTTCATAATCGCGAGCTTGCCGTCTTTCATGATGAGCCAAGCCCATCCAGAGCCAAACTGACCGCCGCCAGCAGCTTTGAATTGAGCTGCGAACTCATCGTAAGAGCCAAAGTCACGATCGATCAGCTCTGCAATCTTGCCGTGCGGCGCGCCGCCGCCACCTGGCTTCATAGAGTGCCAGTAGAATGTGTGGTTCCAAACTTGCGCTGCATTGTTGAACAGACCTGCTTTCGCCGCATCGCTGGCCGCTGCCTTGACGATATCTTCCAGTGAAGCGTCTGCAAGGTCGGTTCCATCAATCAATTTGTTGAGGTTGGTGACATACGCATTGTGGTGCTTGCCGTAGTGGAAGTTCAGCGTGTCTTCTGAGATATGCGGGGCGAGGCCGTCGCGGCCATAAGGTAGTTCTGGTAGGTCAAAAGCCATGTCATTGGTCTCCTTGAAGAATTTTATCGCTGTTTCTGCGCAGCGTTTGCCACAGATATGGGTTCCATGACCAGTCCTGCCAGTGATTCTCTGAAAGAAATTGTCGCGCGTTTGGATCAGCGAATTCAAACCGTCGACGAAGAACGTTGGTTGTCCAGCCGTTATGCGCCGGACGAGACGCGCAGCGCGTTGATTATACTGTACGCGTTTTACTACGAACTCGCGCGCGTTCGTGTGGTCGTGACCGATCATACGATGGGGCAAATCCGGTTCCAATGGTGGCGCGATGCGCTCGAAGAGTTACAGCAGGGAGCACCGCGTCAACATGATGTGGTCCTCGCGCTTGCCTCGGTCTTACCGAATTTCGACTCTGGCTACGAAGACTTCGAACAGCTGATCGAAGCGCATGAGGCCGCTTTTCTCGCCGAAGACCGCGCAGCGGAGCCGGAAGATCAGCTCGTTCGCATCGCAGCGAAATGGCTCGGAATTGAAACAGGTGCTTATGACCTGATCGCCCGCGAGTGGGCGGCGCTTAGACGCGGAGATGAGGTGGAGCAGGCGGAGCCGAAACAGAAAGCGAGCTCTGCCATTCGGCCCGCGGTCGCTCATTTGCGCCTGCGACACGCTTGGAAAAGAGGACGAAAGCTGTCCCCGCTTCAGAAGCGGTTAAGTGTCTTGTGCGCAATGCTAGTGGGTCGCATTTAGCCGTTTCGCGACAAAATAGTGAACAGTGTTCACTTTTTTTGGAACCGTACTAAATAAAGACGCGATAAAGATAAAAAGAGGCCTCCCATGCTGCGTAAATCTGTTCTGGTTTCACTCTCTGCTCTTGTCTTGGCGCTGCCAGGCCAATCGGAAACGTTGCAAGATGCGCTTATAACGGCCTTTCAGACTAATCCGTCCTTAGAGGTTCAACGCGCTGAGCTCGGCATCGCGCGCGAGCAGCTTAATCAAGCCCGCGGCGCGCGAGCCCCAACCGTCGATTTGTCAGCTTCTGGTGGCTATGAGTCGCTTGATAGCAATCAGCCAATCGCGTTTAATCTCGGCGACCGCCCGATTGCGTCGGTGCAATTGCAGGCGACACTGCCGCTCTATACAGGCGGGCGGATCTCAGCAGGGATCGACCAGGCTCAAGCTGGCATCCTGGCCGCCAACGCCCAATTTGATGGGGTTTCGCAGGATCTCATCTTAAACGTTGTCACGTCTTATGTAGACGTTCTGCGCGACCGCGAAGCCATCCAAATTCGAGCCAATAGTGTGGCGCTTTTGGAAGAGCAGCTGCGTGCCGCGACTGATCGGTTTGAGGTCGGTTTTGCGACGCGGACTGATGTGAAGCAAGCTGAAGCGCGTCTGCAGGGGGCAAAGGCCGCGTTCTCGGGCGCCGAGGCACAGCTTGAGGCTTCACATCAGTCCGCGTCGCAAAACCGACCTCAAACCGATCAGTCGCGGCACGCAGCTGCTCTTCCAAAAGCG
>JBCBGJ010000498.1:0-2086 GCA_038526925.1 Pseudomonadota bacterium | reverse complement strand
AACCGCCGTGAATGGTCGTCAGACCGCCCTCTTTCGTCGACAATAGATTGCCAAGCAGCATCCAGGGTGTCCTGGGAGGTATAGCGTGTATAGCCGGGGTGAATGCGTTCATAGGCTTCCGCAGCAAGCTCGACGTCTCTCTCGACTTGAGCAGGCGTGAGTAGGATGTCTTTCGGGGCTTGATCGGCTGATGCCTGCGGGAAGACAGCCATACACGCTAATGCGATCCATGAAGACAGTACCGTTCGCATAAATACCTCCTGGGAAGACATTTTTGGTACGCCTTATAGGTGTTTTTGGATCATTTTCTGCTCGCAAGGCGGGCTTTCTTGCGCCTCCCTGAATGCTGTTTAGATAATCGGTTTCTGGATAAAGTGCTGACGAAAAAAGTGTGCAGATTCCTAAAAATCTATTTGATTACAATAAGTTCAGTTGCTGTTAGAAAGGCTGATAGACTACGATCAAAGCGCGGTTAAGGGAGAACTCAAAACGTCATCGGAGACCGATATGACTATGACTAAACCGCTTGCCGCTCTTAGCGCGGTATTCCTGATCGCTGCCCCATCCGCTCTTGCAGGCTCTGTAGAGGTGACCTCGAAGCCCGTTTCTGTTGCGGGCCTCGATTTAAACTCGCCCACTGGCGCTGACATCGCTTTGGATCGCATTGAAGCAGCGGCCGAGAGCGTCTGTGACTATAGTGATCGCCGCTTGAAGATTTTGCACCGCGCGCGGACGGAAGCCTGCACGGCGACGGCTATAAAAAAAGCGGTGAAGAATATCGGGCACGACGCTCTGACCGAGCGTTACAAAGCCCGCTTTCAAAGCCAATAAACATCAGGGAGCGCTAGATTCATCTGGCGCTCCCGACTTGTGCCACAATGACGCCTGAAAGCATCGTCACACGAAACAACACTAGCCATTAACGAGAAGCCGCCATAACAGGGCGGTGATTTTAGTTTGTCTGTGAGTATGAACGCGATGCGTCTGTCTAAGTATTTTATTCCGGTGTCGAGGGATGTGCCCGCTGACGCAGTTGTTGTCAGCCATCAGTTGATGCTGCGGGCGGGGATGATCCGCCAGAATGCGGCGGGGATTTATTCCTGGTTGCCGCTAGGCTTTCGGGTGCTGAAAAAGATTGAGCAGATCGTGCGCGAGGAAATGGATCGCGCCGGCGCAATCGAGATGTTGATGCCGACTCTGCAATCAGCGGATTTATGGCAGGAAAGCGGGCGCTACGATGCGTATGGTCCTGAAATGTTGCGCATTGTGGATCGCCATGAGCGCGGACTGCTCTATGGGCCGACCAATGAGGAGATGATCACCGATATTTTTCGCTCCTATGTGAAGAGCTACAAGGCGCTGCCGCTGAACCTCTATCATCAACAGTGGAAGTTCCGCGATGAAATTCGCCCACGCTTTGGCGTGATGCGCGGGCGCGAGTTTTATATGAAAGATGCCTATAGCTTTGATCTGGATGAGGCGGCTGCGCGCGTCTCGTATCAAAAGATGTTTGCGGCTTACCTGAACACGTTTGCCCGGATGGGGATTACCGCAATTCCCATGCAGGCGGATCCCGGCCCTATTGGTGGTGATTTGAGCCATGAATTCCTGATCCTCGCCGATAGCGGGGAGAGCGCGGTTTTCTGTGATAAGGCAGTGCTCGATGTGCCGGCTCCGGGCGCAGACTTTGATTTTGGTGACGGCGCTGCGCTGGCTGAGGAAATGGATAAGCGCACGCGATATTATGCGGCGACCGATGAAAAGCATGATGAGGCGGCTTGGGCACAGGTGCCTAAAGACCGGCAGGTCGAAGCGCGCGGGATCGAGGTCGGTCATATCTTCTATTTCGGGACGAAATATTCAGACCCGATGGGCGCAGAGGTGCAGACGAAAGAGGGCGGTCTGACGACCATTCACGGCGGTTCTTACGGAATTGGTGTGTCGCGCTGCGTTGCTGCGATCATTGAAGCGAGCCATGATGAGAATGGCATCATTTGGCCTGATGAAGTCGCGCCTTTTGGCGTTGGCATCGTGAATATGAAGTCGGACGCCGATGATGTGTCCGCGGTGGCCGACGAGGCTTATG
>JBCBGJ010000497.1:0-2087 GCA_038526925.1 Pseudomonadota bacterium | reverse complement strand
GCGCCGGTGGGCTCGCAAGATATGATTGGAGCGTGGCTTCAGCAGAGCCTGATTTGCTGATACTCGCCCTTGGCGCAAATGACTATTTGGGTGGGATTGATCCGGGTCAAACCAAGGACAATCTGACTGCAATAATAGAACGAGCCCTATCGGACGAACTCGAAATCTTGCTGGTAAGCGTGTCAGCGCGGTCTTCCGCCGCCAGCGATCCGCGTGCAGCCGTCTTCGCAGACATCTATCCTGATCTAGCGCAGACGTATGACGTCGCGCTTTATTCTGGCCTCATGGAGCCGATATTCGATCAACCAGATTTGCTCCTTCAGGACGGATTACACCCGACGGCTGAGGGCGTGCGGATCATTGCTCCGCCCCTGTCCGTGGCGATCGCCGAGTTTCTCAAAAACGACTGATATGGCAGCCAAGCGCTGGCTCCGAGACGAACTAAGCCCTTGTGCAAGTGCAGTTTCAGTCCGGGTTTGTCTTGGCGCGTCACTTAAAGCGCTTACATCTCAAAACAGAAAGGAGCAGATTGCACGATGTTGTCGGTCATCTTTTTAGGTTTCAAAATCGTAATCGGCATTCTCCTGACGTGTATCCTCGCGCTGGCTCTTTTGGGGGGCATCGGACACCTCTTTCGGCTTGGCGATCAACCATCTTTTTCGATGATTGAAGTCGAAGGCGATCGTCGCCTGCACGCCGTTTGCGAGGGACCAACTGGGGCCCCTTTCGTTTTGTATGATGCTGGGGCTTTTGGAATCTATACGGACGGCTGGTGGTTGCTCCAAGATCTAAGCCGAGATCATCGCGTTTGCCTGTATGACAGGGCAGGAATGGGTTGGAGTGACCCTGTTCCTGACGGTATCGAACCAACCCCAGATTGGCATGTCGAAGATATGCGCCGTCTGCGCGCGGCGCTGGGTGAAGAAACGCCGTTCGTCCTCATCGGCCATTCAATGGCCGGACTACGATTGCATGCCTATGCGAATGCCTATCCTGACGATTTACTGGGCTTGGTTTTGGTCGATGCGGCGCGGCCTCAGACAATAGAAACTGAGCGTGTCGAGTCATTCATTCCTTGGATGTCGCGCGCGTTATCCGTCTCGGGGTTTTTCGCACGGATCGGACTGGCAGGAGGAGCCGCGTTCATATTGCCCGACGAGCTCCATCTAAGCGGCGCTGCGGCAAGCGACAAACGTCGCTCGGTCTCAGCAGTTAGCCATCACAAAGCGACCAAAGGAGAATTGCTTGCGGCCGTGAACGCTTGGCCAGATGCCAGCTGGAACGCCCGGACGGGTGCCGAGCGCATACCGACTTTTGTCTATTCCAACTCCGAGAATGGCGGCGCGAACGCGCCCGTGGCTTTAGAAGCAAAAAGGATTACCGGGATAGGCGGCGTTACAGGACTGCCGAACGAGTCTCATGTTTCGCTCCTAAATCAGACGAACGCTCAAAAGATCGCGCGGGATGTACGTGAACTGACCGGGAGGCTCTCTGATCAGTAGCGAGACCTCCCCCCTCATTCGGCTTCGCGATATGATCTTTGATCATGCCCCTCGATGGCTTTCAGTCTTCGCGTTTTTGTTAGGCGCCGCGGCGCTAATATCAGCCGCAATTCCAGGGCCAATAGACACTAAGAGTCTCAATAATCACAGCCTCCTTTCCGAAGTGCCTGCCTTCGCTCTTGCGATCGGTGGTTTGTTTTTGACGGTCTTGTCTCTCGGGCTCTCCAGACGGATACTTGCCGCCTGGTTGCTGACCACGCTGGTGACAGTTCACGGTATTTTGGCAACGGCATTTTTTAGCCCCCGCCCCTATGAACTTTGCGCCTATCTGGCGCTTTTCGGCGTGCTTCTGATTGCGCGCAAAAGCTTCTATCGACGCTCAAGCTTGATAGATAAAATGCTGCCGCGGCTTTGGATTGTCGCCAGTATGCTTGTTTTAGCGATTGCCAGCTTCGTCGCGCTTCTCATCGTGAGTCACAAAACAGGATTTGCCGATGCAAGTTTCTTAGACCTCGTGACAGATCCAGATTTAGGCGTAGCGGGTCGCCCTATATTGGTCGCCGCAGTCTTCTTGGCGCTGATAAT
>JBCBGJ010000496.1:0-2103 GCA_038526925.1 Pseudomonadota bacterium | reverse complement strand
GGATATCACGGGTCGCGACGGATCGTCATGTGATATCCATACCGTCTAGATCAATGCGGAGGCCGTCCACCATAACGCAGTGTTCTACGAGTATAGGCTGAACACGCATGGCTTCCGTATCCGCCTTGCGCCGGGTCACGGCTCTGACACGCGCGAGCACCTCGCGAACGTGGAAGGGCTTTGTGATGTAGTCGTCGGCGCCAATCTCCAAGCCAACCACACGGTCGAACACATCGTCCCGCCCAGTCACCATAATCACAGGAACTCTGGACACGGTCCTGATGTCACGCAGGATATCAAAACCGTTCTGCCCGCCCAATTGGACGTCGAGTGTGACAATTCCGAAGCTTTCAGTCTGCACGATATCAACAACCGCATCGCCGTTCTCGCGCTCGATCACGAGATAACCTTCCTCTTCCAAAACACCCTTCAGCGTCCGACGAACACGCGGGTCGTCTTCAATCACAAGAGCTTTAAGGCGATCTGGCATCGCGAAACCTTTTTGATTGGCGCATATTCGAGGGCGCGGGAAATAGAGCGGCGATACACTTTGATACAAAGCTCATACGGACTAGCATAAAACTAGATACATAGCTCGTCCATCATTCCTCCAATTCGATATGGGAGAGCAAAGATGTACGTGACACTACCGGCCGACGCTGACGCTAAAAACACTAACAAACACGGTTTTGAAAAGGGGTGTGGCGTTGATCTATCCCGCTCAGCCCGCAGTTATGTCTATCATGAAGGCGACGAGGTTACGCATCTTTACCAAGTCCAGAGCGGGATCGTCCGGCTTTCTCGTGTGCTTCGCGACGGTCGTCGCCAGATCATCGCTTTTGGGTTTCCGGGCGATATCGTCGGGTTCCCATCCCGCGACCTACATCATACGGACTGCGAAGCGCTGACCGAAACACGCCTTCGACCGATCAAACGGGCCTTTCTCGATAACCAGAACCTGAACCCAGATCTGAACGCGGCACTCCTTCATGCCGCGATGGACGAAATCAGCGCTATGCAAGATCACTTCATGATGCTTGGATGCAAATCGGCGCTTGAGAAGGTGGCGTCTTTCTTGACGATCCTGATGGATCGGCAGCCCGCTTCTGGTGACCAAGGCACGATGGTAGATCTGCCCATGTCGCGCACAGACATCGGTGACTTTCTCGGGCTTTCTATGGAAACCGTCAGCCGCAGCATCACACAGCTGCGCAAAGCTGGTCTGATCAGAATGAGCAGCGCACATTCGATTGAAGTGCTCGCGACCGACAGACTGCGCGACGCCGCAGACGGGACTATGTCAGCAAAAGCCGCTTAAGCGCTTCCGTCCAGCCACCATCGACCTGAACACGCCTCTCAATCCAAAGCGCGAGGAAACACCATGCAACGCGAAACTTACCTCTTGATGGTATCCGAAGAGACGTCTCTTGAAGAGATTGAAGTGGCCGCAGAAAAAAGCACCACTGCGGAGGCTTATTTGGAAGTTCTACTGCACTTCAACCCACCTTCTATTCCGTACGTTGCTTATGCGCCGACCCCATATGGCGGAATGCATATCCCGGCTGATTGGCCGGAGCAGTTGAGCGCACGCCAATCCGCCAAGGAAAAGAAAGTGCAAAAGATCGAAGCAACACTCCAAAAGGTGGGAGCATTGGGAGAGGTCCGGACGCTTTGGTGCCCAGTTTCTGAACTGCAAAACCAGGTTGAACTGTCTTGCAGAACCGCAGACCTTGCGTTGTTTGCCTCAGGGCTTCGCACCGACGATGATGCCTTGCGCGAAATGCTTTATGGCGTTCTCTTCCGCTCACCTATCGGTGCAATGCTAAACGCAGACCCTGGCTTTGCACCGTCGAATGTACTTGTTGCTTGGGATCAGAGCCCCGCATCCACGAAAGCAGTTCACATGGCGCTTCCGTTCTTGAAGAAAGCCGATGAAGTGACCATAGCCTGCTTTGATCCACCGTCTTACTCAGGTGGCGATCGCTTCGAGCCTGGAGCCGCCCTTGCCGCGTGGCTCAGCCGCCATGACTGCGCCGTTTCCGTTGCGCAATACACGACTGGCGGGATCGCAGTGTCTGACGCAATCCAAGAACGCGCCAAGGA
>JBCBGJ010000495.1:0-2106 GCA_038526925.1 Pseudomonadota bacterium | reverse complement strand
GCTCGCTTTTCGCACGGCTCATCTCTTTCCCCGCCATCTTCAGTTTCGTTAACAGTTAAGGTCGTTTTGTTAACGATGCCTGAATCCCAGGGCCCATTTGAGCACCAATCAGAGCGATTTGGTAAACGCCTTCAGAGCATGCTCTCCATGCTGAAGAGACGACGATGTAACTCGATCGCGTAGTTGTCCGTCATGCCAGCCAAGTAATCGCAAACAAGGCGCGCGCGGCGAACCGGCGTGGCTTGCTCGGCATCTCTTCGCCAAAGATCTGGAAGGGTTTCCGGCTCAGCCATGAAGAGAGCAAACAGTTCACTTAAAATGCGTTTGGCCTGACTGCGCATCCGATTGACTTTGTAGTGCTTATACATCCGCTCATAGAGAAACGCCCGCAAAGCACGTTGATCGCGGTCGAGGTCTTCGGAGAACGCGACCAAAGGCTCAGGCAAGGCTCGAACACCTGCTGCGCTTTTGGGCTTATACTTATCTACCCGGCGACGCGTTTCTGCGGTGAGGTCATTGATCCAATGCCCGATCAGCCGTCGCACCGCTTCGAATACGATCTTACGGTCATCCAAGGCAGGATAGTCCCCTTTGACGGACCTGAAAATATCACCAACCAGTGGCAGCTCCTCTAGGTCCGCGATTGTGAACAGTCCGGCGGCAATGCCGTCATCAATATCATGATTGTTGTAGGCAATATCATCTGCCAAAGCCGCCACTTGAGCTTCTGGCCCAGCAAACTGATCCAGCTCGAGCTGCTCATAACAGCGGAAAACTCGAAACGCTGCGGGCAAATCGGCGATCGAGTTATCCGCTGTTATGAGCGGGCCATTATGTTTTACCAGGCCCTCAAGCATTTCCCAAGTCAGGTTCAGACCGTGAAAACTTGGATAGCGATCTTCTAATCGCGTCACCACACGCAGGGTCTGAGCATTGTGATCAAACCCTTCAAACGCCGTCATGCACTCATCTAGCTGATCTTCGCCGGCATGACCGAAAGGGGGATGACCAAGATCATGGGCGAGTGCCATGGCTTCGGCGAGGTCCTCATCCAACCCCAGCGTGCGGGCCACGGAGCGCGCAATCTGCGCGACTTCAAGGGAATGCGTGAGGCGCGTTCGATAATGATCGCCCTCGTGAGCGACAAAAACCTGTGTTTTTTGCTTCAATCGCCGAAAAGCTGAGGCATGAATAATCCGGTCTCGATCCCGCTGAAACGGCGTGCGGGTCGCAGATCCAGGCTCATCGATGAACCGCCCGCGCGAGTCTTCCCAACGTGTTGCATACACCGCCCTCTTTTCAGGAATGTCTGGCGTCACTATGTTCTTGCTCATGAGCAATGTTACCTTGTCTGAGTCGGCTGCGAAGCGCATTAAAGCGATTCTGGAGAAACAACCGGATAAGTCCTACTTAAGGGTTTCCGTGGAAGGCGGCGGCTGCTCTGGATTCTCTTATAAGTTCGATTTGGACGATTCCGCGAACGCGGATGACTTGGTCGTTACGCGAGACGGTGTCAGCGTCCTGGTTGATGAGATGAGCCTGGAATTCATGGCCGGCTCAGAAATTGATTTCTCAACTGAGCTGATTGGCGCAGCGTTCAAAATCAACAATCCGAACGCTACGGCTGGCTGTGGCTGTGGGACCAGCTTCTCAATCTAGTCGCCGACGGCGACCGTTTTTTCTCGCCATTCGAGAATATCCCGTAAAGGTGCGACCCAGATCTGGTCCTCAACCGATTGCAGGTGGGTGAGCAATGCCGCGTGGTCTTCAGGTGTCACCCAAAGCTGGTCTCCCCCAACACCGTGAAACGTAAAAGATCCCAAAGCGCCGCGCTCAATCAGCTCATCAACATAATCGATCATCTCCTCGGCCGGGGTCTCATCGGCCACGAAGGATGGGACATAGTATGAGGCGAAGGCGACATCGCGCTCAACGCTTCGCGCGCCCAGGAACAGATCCTCAAGATCTTCGACAAAGGGTTCACCTCCTGCGGTCACATCACCGCAAGTGTACGCAAACGTTCGCGTGGAGGTCTGTTCGAGTTCATCCAACACTACGTTCGCGTCTTCCAGCTCTCGCAGGAGTTGGTCTTTGGTATATGTGTCC
>JBCBGJ010000494.1:0-2111 GCA_038526925.1 Pseudomonadota bacterium | reverse complement strand
GGCAGCAGCGTTGCCGGGGATTCAACAAATTGCTCACGCACCTACAGCTATGAACCATCTGGCCGTTACCAAAACGCAGGCAGCTGGGGCAACCAGTACGCTCCAACACGATCTCCTACCGGGCCAGCCTGGGAAAATCCTGAAATACAACAGTCACGACAAACGACATCAACCCGGACCGTGAGTGCGCCTGCTTATCCAAGCGAGCCGGCCTATCCAAGCGTTCCAGCCTATCCGACCGATGACGAGTATGGACTCGCGGGCGCACCAGAGGCGCAGAGCGGTGCCGGTGAGTGCACGACGGTTCGACGTGAAACACGCCTTCCGGACGGCACCGTTATCCGTGAGCCGGTTGAGGTTTGCCAAACACAAGACGGACGCTGGCAAATGCCAGAGCCAATTCCGGGCTACTGAGTCCGACAATTAGACCCACAAAAAACATAAATAGGGGATGTGCCGCACTTCCCCTATTTTTATGCCCGGCGTATGAGTACGCTATGACTGAATACTTCAAGCCAATCTCTTTTAGCCAATGGCTGAATGATAAAACTGCGTTCGCTGATGCTCTGGGCCGCTCATTCCGAGAAACCGGCTTCGCGGTGATCGCTGATCACCCCATAAATCAGGGCGTCATTGATCGCGCTGTGAATGCCTCCAAGGCTTTCTTTGAGTTGCCGGAACGGGTCAAAGAACACTATCATGATGCGGCGAGCGGACGCCAACGCGGGTACACGCCATTTGGGACTGAGAACGCGAAAGGCGCAGCATCGGCGGATCTCAAAGAATTCTGGCACACCGGTCGCGCGCTCCCAGACGATAGTCCTTATCGCGCGACGATGAAGCAAACCCCAGCAGTGCCCGAGGTCGCAGAGTTTGATGAGGCAACCCGCGATTTCTACGAAGCAATGGATGCATTTGGGGCGCAATTGCTACGTGCCGTCGCACTTCATCTCGGCCTTCCAGAGTCCTGGTTCGATGACAAAGTGCAATTCGGAAACTCAATCCTGCGACTGCTGCACTATCCGCCACAAGATAATCCCCCACCAAAAGGGACTGTGCGCGCCGGTGCGCATGAGGACATCAACGTCATCACGCTTCTATTGGGCGCCGAAGAAGCGGGGCTTCAGGCCCTGCATCGTTCTGGCGACTGGTTAGATGTGAACCCGCCAGCAGGGTCGCTCGTGATCAATTGTGGAGATATGCTGCAGCGGTTGACCGGCGGGGTGCTCCCCTCGACAACACACCGCGTGCTGAACCCCTCACCAGAGCGGTCTCGCTTTCCGCGCTATTCCACGCCGTTCTTCCTGCATTTCAACCAGGATGTTTTGATTGAAGCGCTGCCGCAATGCTTGGAGGAAGGTGGAAAAGCTGAAGCCCCGATCACAGCTCAGGAGTATCTGATGGAGCGCTTGCGTGAGATCGGTTTGATCAAGGCCTAAGCCTTGGCCAGTAAGGCTTCGACTTGAGCGCGACTCGGCAGGCTAGGCTGCGCGCCCGGTTTCGTCACCGCGAGTGCCGCCGCTGCCGACGCGAACCTCAATGCAATGTCTGGCGCTGACCCTTCTGCTAAAGCCACAGCCAACGCACCGCAGAACGTGTCGCCTGCTCCGGTCGTATCAATCACGGGGACGTCGAGCGCGGGAACGCGCGCAATTTCCTTACCCATCTTAAACAGCGCCGCGCCGTCGCCGCCGAAGGTCAGTGCGACCATGCCGCCATTCTGGTGGAGTGAATCGCCATAAAAAGCGGCTTCAACCTCATTCACGATCAGCAAATCTGATTGTCGCAACAGGTCTTCCGGTACCGTTTGCGCGGGCGCTAAGTTGATCGCAATGAGCGCGCCGGTTTCAGCAGCCCTTGTCGCAGCAGCCGAAACAGCAGTGATCGGAACTTCGAGCTGGCACAGAACGACATCGCATTTAGGCAGATTCAGAACATCTGTAGCACTAACGCGAGCATTCGCGCCGGACGCAACGGTGATCTGATTTTCGCCTTCTGGAGAGACTGAGATCAACGCCACACCCGTTGACGTTCCAATCTCACTCATGACCGCAGAAACATCGACACCGTCTTGTCGCAGAAGCGCCAATGCGGGCTCAGCAAGCGCATCG
>JBCBGJ010000493.1:0-2139 GCA_038526925.1 Pseudomonadota bacterium | reverse complement strand
CAAGACCGCACTTGCTTGCGCGGCGATACCTTCCCGACGGCCGGTAAACCCGAGCCCTTCAGTTGTCGTGGCTTTGACGCTAACAGCGCCTAGTTCGAGGCCAGTCACTTCAGCGGTCCGTTGACGCATAGCCTCTCGGTGCGGTTTCACTTTTGGCGCCTCACAGATCAGCGTGACGTCGCAGCTCGCGAGCGCCCAGCCTGCATCGCGAGCGATGTCCACCGCATGCTTTAAAAACAGGTCTGATGGCGCGCCTTTCCACTGCGGATCAGAGGGAGGGAAGTGATCGCCGATGTCACCGAGCGCTGCCGCGCCCAGAATGGCGTCGGTGAGCGCATGCCATGCCACGTCGGCATCAGAATGACCGGACAGGCTATGGGTATGTGCGATTTTTACACCGCAAAGCGTGACGCCATCGCCTGGTTCCAATGCGTGGACGTCAAACCCTGTGCCAAAACGCGGTACAGATGGGGTTGGCATGAGTAATTTCTCCAAACGGGCATGGTCTTCAGGATATGTAATTTTTCCGAGAGCCTCGTCTCCCTGAATAAGGGTGACTTTGCCATTACACGCCTCAATCGCTGCCAGATCATCGACGAAATCGACGTCCTGACCGAGAGCGCTTGTGATCGCTCCTAAACGAAACGCCTGCGGGGTTTGCACGCGGTAAAGCTCAGATCGATCGATGGTGGTGAGGGTTTCAGCCGATTTTCGTTTCAGGGCATCCGCGACGGGCAGGGCCGGGGCGGCCGCGTCGGCGTTCGATAAGGCGGAAATCAGAGACGAAATGGTTTCGGATTTCAGTCCGGGTCTCGCCGCATCATGTATCAAGACAAGTCCATCTTGCGCGATATCGCAGGCCGCTAAGCCGGCTCGAACCGAAGCAGAGCGAGTTTCGCCGCCCTCCGTAATGATGACCTTTCCCTCTATTAGGGCTCGATATCGATCGATCTCACCAGATGGGACCACCAGGACACACTGATCTATATCGGAGTGTCCGCGCAGCGCATCGATAGACCATTGCAGGACCGGTCGCTTCCCAAGCGGGCGCAATTGTTTCGGAAGGTCGCTCCCGGCGCGTTCGCCTCGACCGGCGGCCACAATGATCGCTGCGATATTCATGCTGGCTGCATAACCTGTTGCGGTAAAAAAGCCACATGTGTTGCAGGAACGCATGGCACAATTCCAGTGCTCCACTTTTGTGCAGTGCAAAAATGTGATTTTACATCTGTCATGACCAAAATGCCTTCTTTTCAGGCAGAGCAGGTTTGGCTCGCACCAATGTCGGGCTCGACCGACGCAGCCTTTCGACGCCAAGCGGTAAGCTATGGTGCACCGATTGTTGTATCCGAGATGGTGGCGGGCGAAGCGCTTGCGGCGGCGCGTCCTGATGTCGTGCGGAAAACATGCCGTCACGAAGGGCGAGGACTCTGGGTTGTCCAGCTCGCAGGACGCCGTCCGGAAGACATGCTTCGAGGAGCTGAGATACTGGTCGATGCGGGCGTAGATGTTATCGATATAAATATGGGGTGCCCATCGCGCCAAGTGACAGGCGGAAATTCTGGATCGGCGCTAATGCGAGAGCCCGACCTGGCGCTCAATATAATTCGAGCGACACTGAAGGGCGCGGGCGGTGTTCCCGTAACGCTCAAAACACGACTTGGCTGGGATCACAGCCTTCTAAATGCCCCGGAGTTGTGCAGCGCAGCTGTGGACCTTGGAATCCAATTGGTGACCCTTCACGGGCGAACCCGTTGTCAGTTTTACAAGGGGCAGGCGGATTGGGCGGCCATTCGCGATACGGTAGACGCTGTGGATGTTCCGGTCATCGCAAATGGGGATATTGGGTCGATTGATGATGCGCGCTCTGCGCTCAACGCGTCCGGCGCCTTTGGCGTGATGATTGGACGTTCTGCGATGGGGCAACCTTGGTTGGTGAACGAGATTGATGCTGCGCTCCACGGAAGCAAGTTTCAAAAACCAAGCTTAACTCATCAGCTAGATGGCTTGTGTGAGCAGATCGAAGAGAGCCAGACCTTATACGGCGCCGCGCTCGGGCTTCTCATCTTTCGAAAACTTGTGGCGGCGCATATTGATAAGGTAGAGCTTCCGATCGATGTGCAGCAGCGTCGGGAGCTC
>JBCBGJ010000492.1:0-2152 GCA_038526925.1 Pseudomonadota bacterium | reverse complement strand
GTGTCAGCCCCATCATCATCGCTGTCGAAGATATCATAGAGGATTTGCTGAACAGAAGCCTCGTTAAACCAGCGTTGAAGCGGATCTGACTGAGGTGCCAAGTTCATCGCGCGATCAAGGCTGGTTTAACGAGGCTTCTGTTCAGCAAATCCTCTATGATATCTTCGACAGCGATGATGATGGGGCTGACACATTGGATGGTGGACTGGCGCCAATCTACAATGCCTTCACCGATCCAAACTATATCAACAATCCAGATTTCACGACGATTTTCGCCTTCGCCAATCGCGTCCGCGACGAAGCTGCCGTGAGTGACACAGCGCTAGACGCTCTGCTGAATGAGGAAGATATATTTGGCTCCGGGTCTCGTGGTGTTGGGGAGACCAATGATGGCGACCTCGCGCAATCGCTTCCGATTTACAAAACCGCGACGGTGGGCGGTGGCGGCGTGACTGTCTGCTCAACTGCGGTCAATGGCGAACGCAACAAGCATGGGGTTCGGGAATTCATCACGCTCACGCTTGGTTCGACCACGGCGCTGACGATGACCGCGACAGAAACATCTGGCCCGGCCGGGACAACCGACCCAGACTTTCGGATTTGGGAGCGGGGAAGCCTCTTTACGAGCGACAATCGCGGCCAGAACCGTCTTGCGGAGTCTGGGGCTGATGGCTCTGAAGTTTGGACAGGCACGCTCGACGCCGGGACCTACGCAATCGAGATTTACGATTTCAACAATTTCGAAACCGACACAGCCGCGGACAGCTGTTTCAGCTTCACGGTGACCTAGGAAAAGAAGGCTCGAACTCATGATCAAGACGACACAAAGACTCAGTCTTCTTTCGACTGCGACAGCCTTGCTCGCCGCCGCATGTGCCCAGCAGCCGGTAACAGATACCGCTGCCGTGGATGTTACGGAAGTGAGTGCAGAAACGCCTGCTAAGAAAGTGACCTTGGGGCCGGCTATCAGCACAGTAAAACCCGGCGCATCTGTAACCTTCTCTCATCCAGACGTGAAAACTGTGGCCGTTGGGGACAATGGATCGGTCGAGATCACCGTGAATGAAGGGTACCCGAGTGGTACGCTCACACTGGAAGCGAGCGGGGGAGATGGTCTTGACGTGTTTGGGGCGAACCGCGTTGTTCAGCTCGGCATGTCGGATGTGACCACCCATACATGGCGCGTTGATTTTCAACCGCAATCAGACGGTGTCCATTACATCAATGTGCAAGCAACTGCGCGCCCTGAAGACGGCGTGTTTGAGACCCGGGCGTATGCCGTCCGGATCAATGCCGGTGCGTGGGTGAATGCCAAGGCAGAAGCCGCAACGCCGATGGAAATGCTCGACAATGAAACGCCTGCCGTCATGCTCGAGGCCCAAGAGACCATTGAAGAGCGCTAGACAATATAGTCCGGGCTAACCCGCTTATCTGGGGCGCCTCTATAGATGATGTAGGAGTAAACGGCGCTGATGAGCGCAGTTCCAAGCGCGGCGCCTGTGACAATGAAGACAAGCCCAATGCCGTTCACGATGAATGCGCTGATCAGGCAAACAATCCCGGTTAGAAAGAACAGACGTCCAGCCAATCTGTGCGTCTTTTCCCAGGTAAACTCGCTCGACAGCGTCCAAGGCGTACGGATGCCGAAGAACCAGTTTTGACGGGTTTTTGGGAGGTAGTTGCCCATGATGATGAACATAATTCCGCAAGCGGCGATGATGAATCGAACGAACTCGTTCGATGGCACGTCTTCGCCGCTGCCTACGACCATCATGTAAGCAATGCCGGCTTGGATCCCGAGAAACAAAAGCAAGATCGTGATCCAAATCGCCGTATAGGCTTTTCGACTCTTGTATAGATTTTCTCGCATCGGTTCGATCTTTGGCAGCAGGGCAAAAAGGAGCGCGCTGAACAGGGCGGATCCCGGCAACATCCAAAGAACCAATAAGGCCTCACCCTTGTCCGAGAACCGATCGGCAACGCCTTCGCCATTCCAATGGACAGGGATGTTTTCCGCAGGCAACTGCGCGCCGGCCCAAATCGAAATCCCTGCCATGAGTGTGATCGTGATTGTTGATGCGATTAAACCGGTGCGGATCATTCTGCGGCCTCCTTAAGCTCGTCATCGCCATTGTCGCGGCCAATCAGGCCC